>NZ_JBFRKQ010000004.1:0-197971 GCF_041469505.1 Vibrio sp. 10N.286.49.E11 | reverse complement strand
GTGTTCATGACACGCTTACACTACAATAGGAAATTTTTCCGGCTTAGTTATTCGTTATCTTCACTCAATGCAAATTTGATCTCGTCAGAAGAGAACCCCTTTCGACTTAGCATCGCGTAAGCCTTGGATCGTTCTTTATGATCATTTAGATCGTAAGATTTCTTCTGTAACTGTTCTAAACACGAAGAATAGAAGTCTAGTTGCTCTTCGTTAATCAATCGTTCGATTAGCGATGACAGTTCACTTGTGTCGATTTGTCGCTGCCTAAGCTCTTGCTGAATGGCAGTCAGGCCCTTGCCTTTACGAGCATACTTCAACACCTCTTTTTCCAAATCGGCTTTCTCGGCCTTAATTTGAATGTTACTTTTCAGTTGATGCGCTTGTGGGTGCTGGTCAATCGCTACCTTAACTTGTTGATAGCTAAAGCCACGCTTTTGCAGGGTCGCGACTAGCTTTTCACGGCTCATAGTAAAGCTTGAGTAATAGTGGTTGATTCGTTCTATCAAGATGGTTTGTTCATCAATAGACTTTTCGAAGGACACCTTATGAATCGCATCAGAAATCACTGAATCGGTCAGCCCCTTCTTCTTCAGTTTTTCGACAATGTATCGAGAACCGAATTCACCAGAAAAAGCTTGTTCCACGAATTGTTCTGCAAACACTTGGTCAGACTTGAGATACCCAAAGCCTTTCAGAGTCCCTAAAGTTTCATCGATCCATTCTTGATTGTCGGTTTTCACTTTGAGCTTCGCAACCAACTCACTTTCCGTCATGTCTCTCTGAGTTAAATGCCACATCGCAGAGTTCATAACACTTTCAATTCGCGTCGCTTTTCTTACCGTTGTATTTCTAGTATTCGTTTTTTGCTGTGAATCGTCCATTCGATTTCAACTTTCCAGATTAAGCCTACCCCATCATAACGTAATTCTAAGGTGGTTGAGTGACATAAAAGAATGAAGCTCAACATAAGCGGCAACCAATAAAAATGGACGCTTGTTCAGCGTCCATTTGATATCACATTAAGAATGATGGCTCTAAGCCATGCTTAGCTTTTTCGTAATAGCTTTTCATACTAGATCTTTCGTTTAGTTCTCTTCGTGATTGTAAATATGTACATCTCGTTGAGGGAATGGAATCGTGATGCCTTCTTCATCGAAGCGTTTCTTCACGGTTTCCGTTACATCCCAGTACACATCCCAATAGTCATCAGTCTTAACCCAAGGTCGTACTACGAAATCAACAGAAGACGTATTCAAGGTATGAAGCTTGATCATATGCTCTGGTTTTTTCAACACTAGAGGGTGTGCAAGAATGATGTCGTTCAATACCGCTTTCGCTTTATCGATATCATCTGAATAACCAATACCGAAAACCATATCAACACGTCTTACACGTTCTGCCGTGATGTTGTTGATCACGTCACCCCAAATCTTGTTGTTTGGGATCACCAAGCGTTGGTTATCAATGGTTTGAACAGTCGTCGATACTAAGCTCATGTCTTTTACCGTGCCTTGCACGCCTGCCACTTTAACCATGTCACCGACGTCATAAGGACGGTAGATCAAGATCATCAAACCCGATGCAAAGTTAGATAGTGTGTCTTGCAATGCGAAACCAATGATGACACCGGCTACACCGAAACCAGTAAGAAGAGGTGCTAGCTCTATCCCTATTTGAGACAGTGCGATAAGCAAACCAATAAACACGACCGCTTTAGATGCGATGGATACAAAGAAGTCCTGCATCAATACACTGAAGTCCATTTTAGAGTGCGAAACACTCTTACGAACGGTTTTGCGAGCCACGTTAGCAATAAGGCGAGTTACATACAAAATACCGAGAAACAGAGCAAGTTTAACGATAAAAGAAGGGGTATTTTCAAAAGCCCATGAACTGAACGAACGAAGCCAACCATCCAACAGCTCCAGTGCAACATCAACATCCAACACATCGGCGTTAATGTCGCCTGTCGTCGCTAGCAAAACACGTTTGTACGAAGTCACATCCACGCCAAACGGTTCCATTAGCGTGATGGTTTCTTCTAAGCTCGCGACCATAACGCTAGTTCGCTCACTGAAGCGTTCAAGCTCAGTTTTAATCGTCGCTTTCTCTTCTTCACTTACATAAGATAACCGGCGTTCTAAATCTTGACGTTGTGTATCCGTGTATAGAATTGCATTAGTAAGATATTGAGAACGAGAAACAAGTGCCGTTTTGAGCTCACCTTCAGGAACAGCAACATCAACACCACGCTCTTTCGACCAATTTAAGGTCTTAGCAAGCTGCTGATAATAGACATCCATCATTCCGATTCGTTTTTGAATACGCAACTCAAGGCGTTTTTTAGCGTCACCCTCAGCGGAACGGTTTTCTTTACTCATTAAAACGATTTTAGTTTCATTCAACGACAGCAATTTTTGTAGCAGTTCGACCTGCTGAGCAAGAGTGACATCCAGCCCCTCTTTTTTATCTGACGATAGCTGTGAAAAAATCTCTTCGCGTAGGCCCTGGTTCTTACGCCTTAAGATATCTTCAAGAAAGGGTTTTTCAGCATCATGCGCCGTTTCTAATGTTGCTAGATCGAGCATTAACTGATCTTGTACTTCTGCGATTTTCTCAACGCTCTGCGCATAACTTCCAAATGCGACAAACGCCAACATTAACAATAGACAACGCCAAACCTTCATCATATTAATTCCTATCACTGTCTAAATTGACCCTATAAATAGTAGTAAAAAGAATATGGATAACAAGCATTTAAACGTATGTTATGTTAAAAATTCGCAAATTATCAGCCTGCTTCTAATATTTGAGAGTTCCAATCCCCTCTTATGACCTGTAGAGTACGCATCCAACAAAGAACAACAGCCAATATCTTCATTCGAGCACAGCACTAAAGCGCCCTAAATACGATGTTGGCTCACAGCAAGAGAGCATAAAAATGAACAACGAACTTGATATTATTGAGTCTCTAGAAGAACTAGAGCAATTCCTAATTTCAGTGGAAGCTGGCGGTTTAGGCCTTGAAGGCGTTGAAGGTGTAGGCATGGCAACCAATAATTCAGATGGTCGTCACTTCGTTGCTGTATTCAATAGCAGCCATAAAGTTCTGCTTGCTCGCTGGATCACCAAAGAGGTGTTTGATAACGGTAAAGACTTGGTACGTAACGGCCCTCGCCGCACTCACTAAGCCTTTCCAATAGCACCAATGATTAAAGCCCAACACGTTCACTGACGATCTGTTGGGCTTTTTTGTATCGCCTGTCCCGTCCTGATAGTTAATAAACCACTCAATACAGAATAATTAGCGATAACTTTCAGTTGTTGTGAACTTTAGCTACAGCTCAATGTCGTATTCGCGTGAATTGGTGTTTATGCGTCTTTTATCGTGTATCTGCCGTTTCCCGCATTTATACATAGTTTCACTTTAACCATTTTATGACTTGTGGCACGAAGAGAACTTATCTAAGCTAACCACAATTCAATGAGCTTGCTTTAACTAATAACAGATTTGATTACTGACTAATTTGCTGAACACATCGCTACTTTTCTTATCCACACAGAACCGCCGACAAAAGCATTCGCTTTGGGCGCTCTTCCTTACCGGACTGGTTATCGTAACTTGTCTGGCGAGCACTCTGGCCGTCAAGAAAGTATCGTTATCTGCGTCCGCTAATGGCCAATCAGTCCTAGTTGGCACACAAACTCATACAGAAACCAGTAATCCCCAAACCAACATCGCTTCTTCAGAAAAAATGGCTGCTCTATACGCCAGCGTTTTCGGCTTAGAAGCCTCAAAAATGTTAACGTCCCCCAATTCAAATTCATGCAGCCTAAGTTCGAAAATGCTGACCTTTGCCGCCCCAAAAACCGGCTGGCTGATCCCATTCGTACTTATTATTGCTGTTGCGTTTAACTTACCTCCTCACATCTCGAGATTATCTAGAGACAATCATCGCTCTACTCGACCGACAAAACACCGATTGCATCTAAAGCACTGTATATTTAGAGAGTAAATAACCGGGCTACTACACCCTTTTATTTATTTTTTGGAGATACATTTGTGTACAACACACTACTAACTAAGTTTGTCGATTCATTGGCATTCTCTATGCGTACATGCGCGAAAACCTTAGTCACTGCCCTTTTGGTTATGACGTCATTTACCGCCCTGGCTCAAACCACGGGCTGGATAAGCGTGCCTGAGCATCCGCCAGTTAAGATGCGAATGATGTCGACGGGTGAACAGTCGGATAACGGCGGTACCGTTCAAACTGTATTGGACGTTACACTCGACGGTGACTGGAAAACCTATTGGCGCAGCCCAGGTGAAGGTGGCATTCCGCCAAGCTGGGACTGGTCTGATTCAACTAATATAGAGTCTGTAGATTGGCATTGGCCGATCCCTAAATACTATGAACAACTTGACGTGATGACGTTAGGTTACAAAAAGCACGTAAGCTTTCCTGTCACTTTATCCCTGAAAGACAACACGAAGCCTGCGATATTCAGGGCATCGTTTACCTTTCCGTCGTGTACCAATATCTGTGTGTTAACCGATTACGATATCGAACTGCCGATTGACCCACAAACTTTAGCGCTCGATGAAGAAGCGATGTTCTTGTTCAACCAAGGCATGAGCCAATCTCCACGAGAAGCTAATCGCACTTCAGTCAATGGTCTATTTTGGGACAAGAGCAAGCAGCAACTGGTTACTCAGCTGACAAGTAAAAATGGCTGGGATAAGCCGATGGTGTTGATTGACGGGCAAGAAGTGATTGATGACTTCTTCTCTCAACCAAGCGTCCACATCACAGACAATACAATGACGGCCGTATTTGATGTGAGCAACTGGATAGGTGAAGTCGACTTAACGGACCGTAACGTGAGTGTCACCGTTTCAGACACAAACTTTGCCGAAGAGATGACAGCTCAAGTTGGGTCAAAACCAATCGCTTATCAAGAAAACAGTAACGGTTTTACTGCGATGATCGGTTTTGCCTTAATTGGTGGTTTGATCCTCAACATCATGCCATGTGTGTTGCCAGTATTAGGAATGAAGTTAAACAGCATCATTCAAAACCAAGGGGCATCTAATCGTCATATCCGACTCTCATTCTTAGCGTCTGCTTCTGGTGTCATTACGTCATTTGCGCTGTTAGCCCTAGGTATGACCGCTCTAAAAATGGGTGGTAATGCAATTGGCTGGGGAATCCAGTTCCAAAATGTTTGGTTCATCGGGTTCATGCTGATCATCACTTTGCTGTTTTCGATTAACCTGCTTGGGTTATTCGAATTCAGACTACCATCAGGTTTAAACACCTGGATGGCAACCAAAGGCGATGACTCACATTCAGGCCACTTTGTTCAAGGCATGTTTGCAACGCTGTTAGCAACGCCGTGTAGCGCGCCATTCCTAGGAACCGCTGTCGCGTATGCACTTGGAGCAAGCTACCAAGAGTTATGGGCTATCTTCATCACGCTTGGTATCGGTATGAGTGCGCCTTGGTTGATCTTTGCGCTATTCCCAAGCCTAACCAAATTGCTTCCAAAGCCTGGGGCGTGGATGTTCAAAGTTAAGCTGGTATTTGGCTTAATGATGTTCATTACCAGCCTATGGCTAACAAGCCTCCTTAGCCCATTCATTGGTAAATTCCCAACTATCCTGCTGTCGCTATTTATCGTGATTTCAGTATTGATTTGGATTGGCCGTAAGTTGGGTCGCAAGGTGCTTATTCCTATCGTCGCAACCACAACCTTGGTGTTTGGTGCTGCATTGATCGTCGGTAGTGTCACCGCTGATAACTGGGCGACTCCGATTGTTGACGATCTCGCTTGGCAAAAGCTGGATGCGAAGCAAATCCCTCAGCTCGTTGATGAAGGCAAAACGGTGTTTGTTGATGTGACTGCTGATTGGTGTATCACTTGTAAAGCCAACAAGATCGGCGTCATCCTTCAAGACCCTGTCTACAGTCACCTACAGCAAGAAGACATTGTTTTGATGAAAGGTGATTGGACAACACCAAGTGAAAGTGTCACTCAATACTTACAAAGTAATGGGCGATTTGGTGTGCCATTTAATATCGTCTACGGCCCGAGCTATAAAAGCGGTATTCCACTGCCTGTCATTCTCAACAGTGACACTGTCGTTCAAGCCATCGATGCTGCGAGATAACTGATGAAGACTCCCAACAATGAAGAGAAATCTAGCACAACTGCAGACAACGCAGTAAAGGGTGAGGCCAAAAAGCCAAGTCGTCTTAAGAAGTGGGGAAAGGAGCTGGTTTCAATGATATTGATCGTTGGCGTGGTTTCATTTGCCATGGACTTTTATCACAGCAGAAGTATGCCTCAGGGCGATGCGGTTCCAATTGTGGGTCAATCGCTCCAAGGCGAAGATATTGATGTTATCGAGCTAAGCAAAAATGGTAAGCCAGTCATTGTCTATTTTTGGGCGACATGGTGTGGTGCCTGCAAATTTGTAAGCCCAACCGTCAATAGTTTCAGCGATTCCCATCAGGTGGTTTCGGTCGCTCTATCGTCTGGTCCAGACGAACGTGTCCAGCGCTACTTGGATGCAAAAGAGTATGACTTCCCTGTTATCAATGATCTTTCTGGAGCAATCAGCAGAAGTTGGGGCGTTAATGTCACTCCAAGCATCGTCATCATCAAAGACGGAAAGATCAGCAGTATCGCAACAGGCGTTACTTCTCCTATAGGGCTGTGGTTAAGAACCTACTTTGCCTAACTCGCTCACAAAGAAAAACAGAGCAAAGCAAGGTGAATAACTCGATTTAGCCCGTTTAACGAACAGAATTTCCGTGAGCGCGACCCAATGAGCGCTCACGATTATCAAGAATTAGAGAATAAATAGCATGAAAAAGCATCTGATTAGTACACTGATTTTAGGCTCACTAATGAGCACCACTGCCTTCGCTGAGTTAAGCACAGAACAAACCCAGCAACTTGAAGAAATTAATCAATTCCTGAAAGATAACCCTTCTACAATCTCTGGTTTGCATACCAGTTTAGAGCAGTACGTAGCAGGTCAAGAGCAAGCGAAGAAAGCCCAAGCGGAAAGCCATGATTGGTTATACAACAATGACGCCCACCCAATCACGGGCAATCCGGATGGCAAATCGGTCATCATTAACTTTACCGACTATAACTGCCCTTACTGTAAGCGCTTGGAAAAAGGCTTGGTTCAATTAGCCTCTGAAAACAGCGACATTAAAGTGATCAACGTGTACTTATCGTTTAAGCAGCAACAGGTTTCGGGGCTAGACACCAACGCGGCGCTATACGCGATGAAAGTATGGAAAGATAACCCAGAAGCATTCCCTGAAGTTGATAGATTGCTGATGGCGAAAAGCGGTATTCACTCGAAAAGCTCACTAGAAGCCGTTGCCAAGAAGACGGGAACAGAGGCGGAACTAAAAACAACTCAAGAACAAAACCAGGTTCTAACCACTAACCATCAAACGTTCAGTGCACTCGGCTTAACGGGCACTCCAACCATGATGATGAACGGAAATGTTTTACCAGGATATGTGCCTTATGACCGATTAAAAGAGATCGTGGACGACGCTTTTTAATCGACTGTAGATAGAGATAAAAATTCGAAAGAGAAGTGAATAAAAAGCCGACCTGCGTAACTCACAGTCGGCTTTTGATGAGCTTAAGGTAATGTTTTCAATATTATTTTTGAAACAGAAAAGCAGTCGAAGTGTCACTATCTTGCAATGGATTCTTAATCTAGCCTCGCTACTCTAAAAGCAGTTCTCTCGATGAGTCCAAGACGTGCTTACTCTAGACAACTGTCCTTTGACCGAGCCTAGCTCGGTCTTTTTTTACGTGTTTTAGATAACAACACAGTGCATTAACACGGAAACGTCAAACCGACTGAGCCTTAACTTAGCAAACGACAAACAAGCGCACCCGGCTCCCTTAACGCATCCACGTTATAGCTGAGTACACGACCAGAAGATGGTGCGTGATAACGACGACATTCATTACCGAACGCATCATATTGGATGGCGAGCAGATCATCTTGTTCGACACTTTGCAAAAGCTCGATCTGAGGCAGCACAAAGCCACCAATATCAGCGCGGATAGAAACCACATCATTACCCTCTATCCAATCCATACTCGGCAGCTGCATTTTCTCGGGATGATTTATTTCAACCTCGAACATTTCATAATAAGACAGCATGTTAAAAACACCGTCTACCGCTCGTTGAATCATGTCAGGCTGAGTAAATTTCCCCATCCCAACTTCCACCGTGATGCTCGGAATTCCACTTCGATTCCAAACCGTTTCGAGAATACCTGGGTCGCCCGGATCATTGAGAACACAATCTGGCGTCATCAACCTTGCCATTTCAAGGCATTGTTCAATTCGGTAGTCAGCAAAAACATAAAGTGGGTAGACCGCGCCACGAGTTTGGGTATGTAGGTCAACGGCGAATGTCGCATTGTGTTTGAGTAAGCGATCCCACAAAGACGCAACAAAGCGCTCTGCCGCTAAGCCATTCGCATCACCCGGAAAGAGTCGATTAAGGTTGGCAGGGCAAGAGCCCGGATCCGAAGAGATAAAATCGCGGCTGTGGTTAAGCAAACCCGACAAGTTCACAGTAGGCACTATCGTGACCGTGCCTTTGAGAGTTTTACCGACTAAGTCTCTGATAATTTGCTGAGCAGCCAACACACCGTTGAGCTCATCACCGTGAATACCAGCGGTGATCATCAACTTAGGACCTGCTTGACTGCCTTTGAAAACAGAAACCGGCATGTTCTTGGGTTGCCCTAGCCCATCACTGGTTACTTGAAACCAAAACTGGTGCTCTCCAACGGGTAGGTCTTCAACATTCAAGGAGCCAATAACCTGCCTACCTTGTAAAACATCGCCTAAGTACTCTGTTTTCATCCAACGTCTCCATCTTGTTGAGCAGAATCTATTCTCTTCTAAGTTTTTGCATCATAGAGGATATCCTTACCAGTACAAGCAGTTAATCAGATTAACAAGCTCTCAGCGCAGCCAAAATTCACCACCATCGACATACGTGATTCCAAGGTAAAACTTGCTAATGTGACCTTTGAAATACACGCAACTTGTATAACTATTCATAGAACACTCAGTCGCATGAAATAAAAGTGCAATAAAATCAACACTTAAAAAAGTTCCCCATTCACGAAAATGTAATTTTATGGAAATGAAAGCTTAATTTATCTGCTCTAAATTAGCTTCATATCGAAACGGAGAGCACATTGCTCACGGATTTTAAAATACAAGGTAAGTGATTATGAAAAAGGCAGTTCTAGCTTCTGCAGTGGTAGCAGCACTAGTTTCAGGTTCTTCTCTAGCAGCAACAGTTTACAGCTCTGATGGTACAGAACTTAAAATTGGCGGGCGTGCGGAATTCCGTGGTGATTTCATTGGTTCAGGTGGTGCTGAAATCGACGGTACGATGAAAAACAAAAGCCGTGTTCGTTTGAATGTGGGTGGTACTACAGAAATCACTAGCGACCTATCTGGTTTTGGTTTCTACGAAGCAGAACAAAGCGTGAAATCTTCTGCTGATAACAGTAAGACTGAAAACTTTAAGCAACGTTACATGTATGCAGGTTTTGAAGGTAACTTCGGCGCAGTATCAGTAGGTCGTCAAGATACAGCTGCAGCTCAAATCTCAGAAATGTCGGATGTTACTATCTACTCTGGTGACCAAAAAGCATTCATCAATGCAGGTGACGAGCAAATCAATAACACGTTTGTATACGCTTACGACGCAGACGCACTTTCTCTTAAAGCAAGTTTGATTGCTGGTGAAGACAAAGATACTGACGGTTACGGTATCTCTGGCATTTACACACTACCGATGGGCTTAGGTTTCGGTCTTGGTTACTCAGGTAACGACAACGGTACTGGTAATGGTTCAGCTACAGCATTGATTGCTGGTATTAACTACAAAATGGATGCTTTATACCTAGGTGCAACCTACACAATGGGTGACCTAGACGACAAAGCAAAAACTGAGTTCTCTGGTGTGGAAGTTGCTGCTAAATACAAGCTAACAGACCAATTTGAACTGGCAGGTTTGTACCAAAAACAAGAAAAAGACGCGACACAGAACTTAACTGTAGACACAGCTGACTTCTTTGAGCTGACTGGTACTTACAAGTTCAACAAATCTATCCGTACATACGTTGCTTACCAATTAAACAATCTAGACGACGTAAAAGTTGCAGGTTTAGAAACACAAAGTGAAGACTCTCTTCGCCTAGGTGTACGTTACGACTTCTAATCTAAATCGACTTTAGATACAGACTAAAAAGGTTGGGCAATGGCTCAACCTTTTTTCATATTCAAATATTCTGACTGACTTCATCAATGCTTTTTCTGGTTAAGTGGTGCTAAATCCGTATCATAGGTGAACCACATCAAATAATTAGAAGCATCATGTCACAACACCATCCGATCCAAGGCGCTAGCTGGATGCTAACCGCAGGTTTAGCCTTTGCTTTGATCAACAGCCTAACTCAAATTGCTAGCATTCATTTCGGACTTACTTCTACCACCGTTGCCGTCATTCAATACGCCATCGCGTTATTCGCTATTCTTCCTTACCTAAAAACGCTGGGTATTCGCCGCGCGCTAAAAACCGACAACCTCAAATTGCACGTATTCCGTGTCTTCTTGTCTGTTATTGGTATTCAACTTTGGATATGGGCACTGGCTTACCCAGTACCAATTTGGCAAGGCATTGCCCTTCTCATGACATCGCCATTGTTTGCAACCATTGGTTCAGGGCTTTTCTTAAAAGAGAAAGTTGGGGCTGCTCGCTGGGGCGCGACCTTAGCAGGCTTCGTGGGTGCGATGGTGATTCTAGAGCCGTGGGCTGAAGATTTTAACTGGGCAACGTTATTACCAGTCGGTGCCGCTTTCTTCTGGGCATGCTACTCACTGATGGTGAAAAAACTCTCTTCGCAAGACAGTCCTTCAACCATGGTGGTCTATCTTCTACTATTAATCACACCATTTAACATCCTGCTTGCTGCGCCAGATTGGCAAACGCCAAGCGGCGGTACAATCTGGGCTATATTGATTGTTATCGGTGTTATGACGGCACTCGCTCAATGGGCGATAGTAAAAGCCTACTCGGTCGCTGATGCTTCGTTTGTGCAACCTTTTGACCACGCCAAATTACCGCTAAACGTTTTAGCAGGTTGGATTGTATTTAGTTGGGTTCCACCGGGTCGTTTATGGCTAGGGGCTGCTATTATTATTGCGTCAGTTGCATTTATAACGCACTGGGAAACTAAAAAACCTTCAAAAGTGAAGAAAGTTTAAGGTTGGTGAAATAAATAGTTCGACAGTCCGTTCTATATGGATAAGAGAATTCAAACGAGGCCGTAACCATGAAGAAACCAGTCAAGATTACACTATACCGTTGGGCAGGCAGCTGGGGTCCATTTAAAGTTAACATCCCATGTGGAGAATGTACCCTTACCAAAGACATTCTGAAGGATACTTTTGAGAATGAGTTGGCCGATGTCGATGTCGAACTGGAAGTGAAAGATTGGTTGTCTCACTGGTGGGAGCCTCTAAAACTTGGCTCTTGGCACGCCCCAATCCTTGTTGTTGAAGGCAAGGTTGTCAGCCAAGGTGAAGCGCTTAATCGCGGTGTGTTAATCCAATCCGTGATCAAAGAGTGGACCAAACGAGACAGCCTAAAAGGCAACATCGTTTATGGTAAGGCGACCTGCCCATTCTGTGTTAAAGCGAAGAAAATGCTGGATGAAGCGGGTGTTGAATACCAATACCACGATGTCGTAAAAGACAGCGCCGCTTTGTACCGTATGATTCCAGAGGTAAAAGCACACATTGGTGAGAAAACACCGGTCACCGTCCCGCAGATCTGGCTTGATGGTAAGTACATCGGTGGTGCCGATAACTTAGAAGCGTGGATGAAAGAGAATGGCTTAGATAGCATCCCTAATAATGTGGTCGACTTATCCAATCAATCTGCTGGCTGAGTTCATTAAAAGCCATTAGTCAGAAGCTTAATTGGTATTTTTTGTGTCCATCCACAACAAAACAAAGCGATAACTTTCACCAATCGCTAAAACGAAAAAGGCCTTAAACTTCATCGAGTTTAAGGCCTTTTAAAATTCCGTTTTTGAAAATGCTTATTTAGCCATTTTCTTCATCATTCGCTTAAAGAACGATGGTTTCTTTGGCTTTGAAGTGCCGTACAATGCTTCGTGCATCATGTTTTTTGCTGCCATTTGACCAAGGTATGCGTGGCCTAGTTCGTAATTCATGCTTATCTCCGCACATAATCAACTTTCTTTAGCGCGGATTCTACACTTAAAACGCCCAAAAACAAGATCTAAATCACACTTTAATGCAATATTAAGCATTCATTTGCAATTAGCCTAATTTTGTCTCTGTGCTAATCAGCATTGTTTTTGTATATCAATGAGTTAACCTAAATTCTGGTTTGAGCTTAATGCTCCATTCCTAATAACAACCCAAGACATTGATTTAGACACTGATAAAAAAAGCAGCTCAATAGAGCTGCTTTCTAAAATGCTTTACTGAGAAACCTAGCTGCGCTTTGGCTGTCTGTAAGTTTTACCGGCAATTTGGTATGTGTCTTTTTGCTTCAATTCAAACATCGTTTCAAAGAACCAAGCTGCAAATTTGATTAAGTCATCGCCCTCATTCATAACATGTTCGATGTACTCTTGCTCTTCGCCTTGTTCATTTTCTTGAAGCGTCACGTGGTAAATACGCTTTTCGCCTTCCACTTCAGCAAGTGCAAATTGACCAGTCAGTGATGCAGCAGCCTCAGCGACTTCTGTATCCTCATTGGATTTCAATAGCTCAAGCGCTTGAGGCAGGCCATCTAGTGCGCAGATAGCTTTTACCAGTACTTCAAATTCATTTTGCTGCATTTTGTTCTTACCTATTCAATGGACCGAAGCATTGTAGAAAACCATCAGCACAAATACAACGTATTAACGATGGTGCGTTAAACGATAGTGAATTTAGTGTTTAGCTATATTCCACTTCAACAGTATCGCCTTTGTTGTTCATTTTGGTTGAAGACCAAAGCACTCCGCCCATGGCTGCGCCAATAATGAGGTAGAACACGCCTAACTGTAGATGAGTCGTGACCCAACTTTCTACCAGATACCCACCCAATAAACCCGCTAAACACATCTGAATAGAGCCCGACAATGCCGATACTGCGCCCGCTTGCTTCTTATGAGGTTCTAATAACATGCTGATTGATAATGGGAACGAAATGCCTTGTGCTATCGCCAACCAAGTAAACGCCCAAACCAAGTTAAAGATGGATAACTCATGAGTAAGAAGCCAAGTTCCCGATGCCAAGATAATCAAAATAGCTAGGCTCATCAGTTGGGGCGTACTAAACCTACGATTGAGTAAGTTTAAAGCGACGCTACCTATCAGTAAGCCTGCCGAAGGGACAATCATCAATGAACCATACTCAGCGGCGGTCAGCCCCAATTGCTCTTGCATTAAGAATGGGAACAAAGATAACGATACCAAACTCGCCATATAACTCATCCAGTTATAACTGGCGCTGCTTATCACTTGGCGATTCGTTAACAAGCGTCCGTAGTTCTTTACCACTTGGCTGACTTCAAAACGGCTCTTCCCATATGGCAGAGTTTCATGCAACACGAAGTAACCCAGTGTGAATATCGCCAGTAAATACAATAGAACGAAAAGGAACACCGCCTGCCAACCAAGGTGGAATGAAATCCAGCCACCAAATACAGGCGCGATGATCGGCATAATCGACGCGGTGATCGAGATATAAGACAACGCTTTGGTAAGCTGTGAACCATCATAGCTGTCACGAAGCACACTTCGCCCAAGAACCGAGGCACTGCCCGCCCCTAAACCTTGCAGCAAGCGACCAACTTCTAGCGCCGTCATATTGTCAGAAAACACAACACAAACGACTGTACCAATCAAATAAACACCCTGACCTAACAAGAAGATAGGTCTTCTTCCCACCGCATCGGACATCGGTCCGTAAAATAGCTGAGACAAGCCAAAACCCACCAGAAACAGCGTGACGAGAAGCTGTACATCTACTTGAGTAGCACTTAAATCAGAAGCAATTAACGGTAATGCTGGCAAGTAGATGCTCACACCCACCTGCCCCGTAGCAATAATCATCATTGCTAAGAGTAACGGTGTTTTTTTAAAGGTCGATTGGCTCAAAAAATTCCCTATTCGTTTGATATTTGTTCATTAGACGAGTTTACATTCAAAACCAATAATTGATAATTAGCTAAATTGGAATTTTATTAAGTCCCAACAGGAAATAATATGGATTGGATTCTTAACGTAAAAAGCTACGTCAGAGTAGTCGAAGAAGGCAGCTTCAATGGTGCTGCTCGAAAGCTGAACACCACCAGCTCGGCGATCAGTAAAAGAGTGAACTGGTTAGAAGAGCGCATCGGCACCCAACTGTTAAAGCGTACCACGCGATCAATTAGCCAAACCGAAGCAGGTGCGCTCTTTTACCTGCGAGCCAAGGATCAGCTCGACAATTGGCAGTCCATTATTGATGAGACTCGCTCGGTTAACCAAACCCCAGCAGGCCTATTAAAGATTGGCGCTACGATTGCGGTTGGCTCTAAGTTTCTGGTGCAATACATGGACGACTTCTTAGAAAAGTACCCTGATATTAAGGTACAACTCATCACCACTACGCCCGGTCAATTACCCGAGCTTGGCTTGGACTTGGTAATCAGTCGTGAACTAGAACAACTCAACTCATTAAGCTTCAAGAAAACACCGCTGTTTGAACACAGAGCCAGCTTCTATGCAGCACCAAGCTATCTTGCCAAACACGGCTACCCCACTTGCGAGCAAGATTTGGAGCAACACAACTCGTTAATTTGGGGAGAGCGTCCGACCCGTGAAGTAGCACTCACCAAAGGGCAGCGAATAACGTTAAACGGTAACTTTGCGACCACTAATCCAGAGGCTTTGTTTCATGCTGCGAAGCGAGGAATGGGCGTACTGTTAACCATCAAAGCGATGATCAAAGAGGATCTAAAGCAAGGGACATTAGTTCCAGTATTGCCAAATATTACCGCCGACGAAGTGATGGTTTACGCGTACTACCCTAAGCTTGATTACTCGCACACGCGAACCAAGCTCTTTTTGGACCATCTGAAAGACAGGCTAGACAAAGAGCGTAGCACGCAAGCTCTGTGAAATAAGTCACGTTTTAATTTGAAAAGTTATACAACACGGTCAATAATAAACTTGACGCATATAGATTATACAAGTTCGCACATATACAAGATAATACGTATACCGCTTACACAGTGAATCTGGTTAACTAGGGGTGGTGGCTATGACTCAACATACGCACAATAGCATGATAGACACAGAGCGCATTGGCCGTTTGCTGAAATTGGAAGGTATCGACCTTTTAGAGTCAGCTGTGCTTACTTTACATCAGACCTTTGATACTCAATACACTAGCATCATTGAGAAGAAGTACTTCCCTGACCAAACCGTTCCTTTGGTGATCGCCCATTCTGATCATGTATTACATGACAAAATCAATGCGCGCCATGGTCACATCTACCAACAAGCCGTCAATCAAAGACACCCAGATTGCTCATTTTCTCAGTACATCGTCCAGTCATTGCCAACATCGGCATTTAGGCAGGAAATCACCTCACAAAACTCCATCGCGATCCCGACTCAAACTCAAAGTGGCGAAGTGATGGGCGTGCTGTTTTCAACGTTCACCTCGCCTCTTAGCCCTGATCAGCAACAAGACGTGGTAAAGCACCATCAATTGTTCGCCGACATCATCATCCACACCTTGCGTGAAATGTGGTTTAACGATCGTTCCGAACAACTTGTAAATCAGCTTAGTTATGAGGTGTCACACGACAGCCTAACCGGGTTACTCAACCGAAGCTGTTTATCAGATACCTTAGAGTCGATTACTCAACAGAGCGTCACTCCTTTTACATTGGCTTTACTCGATATCAATAGCTTCAAAGCCATTAATGATATGCACGGTAATTATATTGGCGACAAGGTGCTGCAGTTTGTCGCAGAAACCTTGCGGAGAACCTTACCCGAAAGCAACCTGACTTTCCGGACTGCTGGCAACGAGTTCGCCTTCATCACCTACCATTCTGATCCGATAGCCGTGTGCGAACAAATACTGGCCAAAATTAAGCAGGGCTACAGTAGCGTTGATATCAAGATAGATTTCGACGTCAGCATCGGTATTGCCAGTTCGGATGGAGACAACAAAGACGTTGAGCAAATCATCTTCAATACCAGCTTGGCGCTTAAAGAGTGTAAACACAGCCAAGATACTCATATTCAATGTTATGACACTCACTTAAGAGTTCGTTACCAAAGAAAAACCGAGCTAGTCGCAGCGCTACGAAGTGAGCTGGAAAACCCAATTTCACAAAGCTATATCCCCGACAGCAATGGAATGTACGTAGTGGTACAGCCGATTGTGGGTCAAGGTGAAACGCAATGGGAATATTTCGAGGTACTGACTCGCTGGAAAACCGCCAGACATGGAGACATCTCACCCGTAGAGTTTATTCAAGTGGCAGAAGAGTCAGGGCTGATTGTCGAATTAGGTGAACGCATTATTGAATTGGTGTGCCGCGCTAAAACCACACTAGAGCAAGGCTTGGGCTACAAGGTTAAACTTGGAATCAACTGCTCTGCGCACGAGCTTACTGATTCGAAACGTTATATATCCTACCTGACTCGAACCATTGAACAGCACCATTTTAAGGCGAATGAGTTTGTTATCGAGTTAACCGAAACCGTTCTGTTATCGCCAACACAAGAGACAAAATCCGCGCTTAACTTTCTGAGAGGACAAGGCTTCACGATTGCACTCGACGACTTTGGTACAGGCTACTCCAGTTTGAACTACATCCACAGCTACCCTATCGATTGCATTAAAATTGATGCGACCTTTATTCGAGACTTGTTAACTAGTTCGACCTCAGAGAGCGTAGTATGGCTGATTGTTCAACTGGCCCATAGACTCGATGTATCTTTGGTTGCGGAAGGTGTTGAGAAGCGTGAGCAATTAGAAAAGCTGCACGCGATGGGATGTGACAAGATCCAAGGTTACCTCTACTCACCTCCAATGCGACCTGAAGCTATCGTTAGCTATGTCGCGCACTCAGAGCCTTTAGTTTAAACCCTTACCGAACCTTCTATTGAGAACTAAAAAGCCGCAAGAGCATCACTTAACACTGACTGTGCTTTGTGATGCTCTTGCGGCTTTAAAACAGTTTAATGGCTAGCTACTTACTAGCATTATTAACCATTGCTAGATTGCGCGTTTCTAACGCTGCCTTCAATAGCTTGTCGGCTTCATCTCTCTCGGCTGTGAATGTCGCTTTTTCCTTTTTAGGCACAGAATCAGCCATTGGGATATTCGCTTTCATCGCATCAACAGGGCGACCACGTTCGATCAGTTCATAGTGCAAGTGAGCACCTGTCACTCGACCCGTTTTACCCGATAGGCCAATACGTTGACCACGAGATACCGTTTGTCCTTTACGAACAAGGATCTTGCTTAAGTGCAAGTAGCGCGTTTTATAAGTGCTACCGTGTTGAATCACCACATAGTTACCCGCATAAGGGTGTTTACGCGTCATGATCACTTTGCCATCACCCGTTGCTTGAACAGGTGTGCCAATTGGTGTCGCGAAATCCGTACCGTTGTGCGGTGAAATGCGGCCAGTCACAGGGTGTAAGCGCTTAGGGTTAAACTGAGAACTTTGGCGCCAGCTACTGCTCACTGGGTAACGTTGGAAAGCACGTTGTAAGCTATCGCCATTAGCATCGTAATATTGTCCGTCAGTGTGTAAGTATGCTGACACAACGCGGTTACGATTCATGATCTTAATTGCTTCAATTTCACGTTTTCCGGTTGCAACACCATCAACATATTGCGCTTTTTGAAGCACTTCAAACTGATCGCCAGCACGTAGGTCGCGGCTAAAGTTCAGCTTATCTTTAAGAAGAGTCACAATATGGTCAATCTCGAGGCTGTTCAGGCCAGCTTTATTCGCCGACATTGAGAAGCTGCCATGAATATCACCCACGAGAGGTCGCTGCTTCCACTCGCCCGGAATAGAGATATCTTCAAACTCGTATGTACCATCTTCAAGCAGTCGGTAAACCACTTTATCTGCAACACTAAATTGAAGTTCCATTTTGGAAAGGTCGCCCGTCGCTTCATCACGCCAAAAGCGTAATGTATTACCCGGACGAAGCGTATCTAAAGCAAGGAAGTTCAAATCAGTTTCCATCACGCTCATCATCGATTTGTAAGAAAATCCAAGCTGAGTGAAGATGCTACTCAAGTTATCGCCCGTTTGAATTTGATACTCAAATGTCGGCGGCTCAATAACGGTAACAGAAGATGGTGACAGAATTGACTCAATAACGGTTGAGTCGGGCAAATCAAGATCGATCGTTTTCGTCAGATCCGATTGTGACGATTGCAAAGCAACACCAATCGCAGCAATAAGTGGCAGTCCCAAAATAGCTACTTTTTTTACAGGTGAAAGCTCAGCAAACGGAGAGGGCAATATTTTTGAATACACGGTAAACAGGTCTTTCTACGATATAAAGGCATAGGATATGCTTTTCAAACGCATAAATCATCAATGCATTGTCATAATATGATGTGAATCTTCCCAACTTAGCCTAAGTCATTGAGTTGCCGTAGATAAAGAGCCACTAGATAAGAAATAAAATTAACCGCTAAATTTAAAAATAAAAAAGCAGAAACGGCTAGTTTCTGCTTTCTATTGGTTGACGTTATTCCGTTTCGAATAATTAATAAACGAAGCGAATTAGTCGCTGGTTTTAAGAAAAGATTATGCGTTTACCGTCGACACTAGGCAGTTGTCTTCACCAAACTCATTTGGGATGTAACGATCGGCATTCGCATCGTTCACCCATTGTTGGTCATCAACTAGGTAGCGGAATTGAAACTCGCCATCTTTAGGTAGACGAGTTTTAAACTTGTAAACCTTCCCTTTGGCCAGCTTTTTCATTGGGGTGGCTTTCCAATCAAGAAAGTCAGCAACGATGGATACAGAGTTCGCTTCCTGAGCTTCTAGCTCGAAGGTCACTTCAACTTCATCTTTCGTCTTAAAAAAACGTTTATTAATCATTCGCAAGCTCCATTTGTAAAAATAAGCGGACACAAAGCTAAGTGTGTCTAAATTTCATTCATCTAACTAAGATAATATGTAATTTGACTCACATAAACAACAGATCCTTACATTCACGCAAACGTTATTGCTTACCAATTGATTGCGTATCAAAAGAAAAACTCATTAACACCTTTTCAGAAGGGGGTTCTGCAAATGATTGTTCCGCAGAATGCTGAGTAAAGCCGATAAAACCTTCCCCAGTAAGTTTATTCTGTGATTGCGAATCTGGCAGCTGAGCGACCCCCAATGTCTGAATTTGTATACGGTCACCCAGTAAAAGTTGGTCGACTAACACCACGCGGCTTCGTTGCTGGTCATGTTTAAACAGGCCTAGATAATAGAACACACCGCTGCCTTGGTTAGATATCCACATCGGCGCGACAAAGAAACTCGCCTTGCCCAGCGTGGCGGCTGAAAGATTATTTGTGTCTACCGTTACCACACCGCGCTCAACACCTGAGTCATAGCGTCCAAACGCGATGGCTCTAGGGTCATCAACTTCATTGATAAAAGCGTAGGCGTTAGTCTCAGGAACTTTAATTGTCCATGGATTGGTCGTCTTCAAATCAAAAACGGTTTCTACGACTGGGTCATAACTCACTTGAGAAGAAGGAAACTTCGCCAAGATCTCTTCATCACTTAAGCTAAAGCGATAAATACCCGCTACTATCACCACAACCAGCATGACAATTGGAATCAGTAGAATCAGAGGGATAGGTAAGATTTTCTTTTTCATGGGCAATTATATTCTTTTGTTTTCATCCAGTTGTGCAGACCATAAAGGGCTTTAGTATAATTATCAATACAGGGTTAACCAGAAGTGGAGCATGGATGGATATCAATCATATTAAAGATAGAAATATCAGAAGTTGCGAATGCCGCTGTGGAGCAGTCAACCTAGTATGCCGAGGTGAACCTCAACGTACATCTGTCTGCCATTGCTATGAGTGTCAGAAACGCACCGGAAGTGTGTTCGGCATTCAGGCTCGGTTCCCAATAGAACAAGTTACACTCAGCGGTGAAGTGACCTCTTTTTCACGCATCAGCGATACGGGTAATGAAGTCACCTATCAGTTTTGTCCCAAGTGTGGCACCACCATGCTTTTGCAGTCGGTTGCCGCCGCTGATTTTTATATCGTCCCGCTCGGATTATTTAAAGAGCAAGACTTCCCACTGCCGAGCTTTTCGGTTTATGAAGAACGCAAACACGGTTGGGTTAAGTTCGACCACCAAATGAGCCATTACAACTAGTTCGTCATTGAGCGTTATCTTTATCTCGTTATTGACCGTTATCTTTATATAGCAACAGTATTAAAACAAACTGCAATACTGTTGCCTAAGATCAAATATCACCGCTTCACAGCGCTAGCGTATCTTTTGTCTAGCGTTATAATCTTGCTCCTCTATTTAACCCAGGGTGAACCACATGATTTCTAAGTTACCTCGCTGGGTTGAATACGGCGCCCTTTTGTTAGCTGGTCTTGCTGGCAGTGTTAATGCTATCGGCTTACTTGGCTTCCAACATCAAGCTATCTCCCATATCTCCGGCACCATGTCTTTGCTAGGCAGTAGCCTGCTTACACCGACCTCGGCTTCTGTTCACCTCCTATTGGTGATCATGAGCTTCATGTTAGGTGCGGCGTTCAGCGGGTTCTTTATTGAAAACCAAGCATTGAAGTTAGGACGCCGTTACGGTGTTGCACTATGTATTGAGGGTGGATTGCTGTTTTTGGCGCTGTGGACACTGTTGCAAGGCTATACTTCAGGTCAGTATTTCGCTTCAGCCGCGTGTGGTTTGCAGAACGCGATGATCACCACTTACAGTGGGGCAATCATTCGAACAACACACATGAGCGGGATCATTACCGATCTTGGGATCATGATTGGCGCTCGCTTAAAGGGGATGCCTTTTGACCGCCGTAAAGCCAAACTGCTAATTTTCATTGTGGTTGGCTTCCTGTTTGGCGGCTTAATTGGCGCTTGTCTGTTCCAACGCTTCGAAATCTTGGCATTGGCTTTCCCTGCCTCTTTTGCTTTCATTATTGCGTTTAGCTACTGGTTATACTTGACCTATCGAACTGAAACCTCAGTCAATTTATAAATATCTGGCAATATAACCTCAAACTACGTAACATCCGCAACACTTTATTCTAAACTCTTAATACGTTGCAGAATAACCAGTGTGAATATTTAGCTATATTTGATGAATAGTATTGCAAGCGATATTAATACTGGGTAATCTTGCACCCAATGAGAAAATACGGACGTTTAGTGAATAAAAATGCCAAGGATGTGGCTTTTTTACGTGTAGAAATTCGAGAACAATAACATGTCTAACAACAAGAATACTGCTCAAACAGAGAAATCTAAAGGCAGTTTCTGGGTTTTCTTAATCCCATCATTGATTGGTTTATTCCTTTTCATGGCGCCAATCAGCTATCAAGGTGATCTAACCATCCCTGTAGCTATCTTAGCCAAATCAATTCAAGCGGTTTTCGGTGAATATCTAGTTCCTATCATCACTGCGATCGTTGCTTTCATGTCTGTAGCTTCAGTTTTAAGCACCATTTTTAAGCCTACATTCATTACATCAAATTCATTTTTAAACGGCCTTTTCAACCCATCTCCACTGTGGTTGCTGGTTCGTTTAATTGGTGGTGCTGCAGCCGTTATGGCTTTCTTCCAAGTTGGCCCTGAGGTTATTTGGGAAGAAAATACTGGTGGTCTGGTTCTAGAAGGCCTGCTTCCGACACTGTTCTCAGTATTCATCTTTGCTGGTTTGCTACTTCCGCTTCTACTTAACTTTGGTCTACTAGAGCTGTTTGGCACGCTACTAAGTAAAATCATGCGTCCAATCTTCAACCTACCAGGCCGCAGTGCTATTGACTGTATGGCTTCTTGGTTGGGTGACGGCAGTGTTGGTATCCTGCTTACAAGCAAACAGTACGAGAAGAAATTCTACACTCAGCGTGAAGCTGCGGTTGTTGGTACGACTTTCTCAGCAGTATCTATCACATTCAGTCTTGTGGTTATTGCTCAGGTAGAACTAGAGCACCTGTTCCTACCTTTCTACGCAGCAATCTGTTTAGCGGGTATTGTGGCAGCGGTGATCATCCCTCGCCTTCCACCACTAAGCATGAAGAAAGATACTTTCATTGATGGCAGCAAGCCGCACAAAGACGCTAACGCGATCCCAGCAGGTCACTCAACGTTCTCTTGGGGTCTTGAGCTAGCGGTAAATAAAGCATCTCAAGTAAAGTCGGCTAAATCTGTATTTGGCGAAGGCGTTCGTAACGCCGTAGATATGGTATTTGGCGTACTGCCTGTTGTTATGGGTTTAGGTACAATGGCACTGGTTATTGCGGAATACACGTCTGTGTTCTCAATCCTAGGTCAGCCTTTCATTCCATTCCTAGAGCTACTTGGTGTTCCTGAAGCGGTTGCAGCATCTGAAACGATTGTTGTTGGTTTTGCGGATATGTTTATTCCAGCAATCCTTGCGGCTTCTATCGACAACGAGATGACTCGCTTTGTTATTGCAGCAATGTCGGTAACTCAGCTGATCTACATGTCTGAAGTGGGCGCTCTGCTTCTAGGCAGTAAGATTCCAGTGAACATCTTAGAACTGTTTATTATCTTTATTCTACGTACGTTAATTACGCTTCCAGTTATCGCTGGTGTAGCGCATCTAATATTCTAAATTAGATACTACTTATGTAACTCAATAAAGATTCAGTTTATAAAGCCTCACTTTTGTGGGGCTTTTTATTTGCGAAAATATATACAGTATTATTTGGAGTTCAATTACTTTATAAGTTCTGCATGTCATTTGATTTCATATCGTTTGTTCACCCCGCCTCTTTTTAATAGAAAACTGAACGCATAACTATCAAATTAATACATTCTTAATTCCTCCTTAAACTCCGTCTAGCCCCATTCCCCAACTCATTGAACCAAATACTAAAAGCAACAAATATGCGCTTTAGTGAATTTTGCATTGTTTAGGTTGTTGTATTTTTGTAGTCTATTTTGTGAAATTACATTCAAGTAAAATCCAATCTAGTCGATATATATAATTACAAAAACACGATTAACTTTAGTCTTCGCAAAGCCTGTGAGAAGGGGAAAACTCAATGAAATTTAGCCATAAGGTGGTTGCTGCATCATCAGCCTTGCTGCTAGTGACAGTATCATTGCTTTCAATACAACAACTTTACACTGTAAGAAGTGCAGTAGAAAACCACGTCAATGCGAGCCTGAAAGAGATGGTCTCGGGCGTGAAAAATACCGTCGTATCGGAGATGAACGCCAAGAAAGCGTTGGCTCAATCGACGACTGAAGTCATCGAGATCAACCCTGAAGATCGCGCTTACGTTAAAGAAATCTTAGAAAAGCCAAAGCTTAAAAACAGCTTCCTAGCGGTTGGTTTTGGTTATGAAGCAAACGGTTTCGTTATTGAAAATGATGATGGTTGGGATGCCGGTCCAGACTACGACCCACGAATTCGTCCTTGGTACATTGATGCTAAATCCAAAAACAGTTTAGTTGTTACCGCTCCTTATGTGGATGCATCAAGTAAGAAAGTCATCATATCAGTAGGTACTCCAGTTAAAGACAACGGCCGCTTTACTGCGGGTATGTTCTACGACCTAGAATTGACGAACCTTGCTACCTTGGTCAACCAAGTGAACTTGTTTGATGCGGGTTACCTGTTCCTAGTAACAGCGGACGGCACCACGATTGCTCACCCGAATGCGAAAAACAACGGTGAAACGCTTTCGAGCTACATGCCTCAAGCGACTATTCGTGAAGGCTCTCAAGAAATTGAAGTCGACGGCAAAATGTTCCTAGTTAACTTCACCCACATCCCAAGTGAAGATTGGTACATCGGTGCCATCCTTGATGAAGAGATCGCTTTCCAAACGGTTGAAGAATTGAAGAACAGCTCAATGATCTACTCATTGATTGCGGTGATTCTAAGCATCATTGCTCTAACAGTTCTGATTCGTGTGTTAATGCGTCCACTGGATGCACTTAACCAAGCGATTCAAGATGTGGCAAGTGGACAAGGTGACCTAACTAAGCGCCTAGATACCAACACAGACAAAGAGTTCTCTGACCTAGCGAAAGGTTTCAACACCTTTACTGAAAACCTGCAAAATCAGATCATTCAATCGAAAGCGATTGGTGTTGAAATTAAGCGTGGTACTGAAATCACGGTTAAAGGTGCAGGCGAATCAGCGAAAGCGATGAATACCCAACTGGAAGAGCTTGAACAGTTAGCGACTGCAATGAACGAGATGGCGGTTACTGCAACTGAAGTTGCAAACAATGCTCAAGGCGCAGCAGCGGCAGCCCGTGAAGCAGACGAAGCAACGCTAGACGGCACATCTGTCGTAAGTGACACCACTCAAGCGATTGATAACCTTTCAGCACGTATCGACCAAGCGGTTGCCGAAGTACAAGTACTTGAATCAGCAACAGCCAACATCGAAACAATTCTAAAAGTAATCAACGATATTGCAGACCAAACCAACCTACTGGCATTGAATGCGGCTATTGAAGCGGCGCGTGCTGGTGAATCAGGCCGTGGTTTCGCAGTCGTTGCCGATGAAGTTCGTACTCTGGCACAACGTACTCAAGAATCAACTACGGAAATCCGCAACATGATCGAGCAGCTCCAAGCGGGTGCAAGCTCAGTATCGAACGCGATGAACCAAAGTAAAGACACAGCCACTGACGCCGTTGAACGCGCTCAGCAAGCGAACTCTTCACTTGACCGTATCCGTGACGCGATTCAACGCATCTCAGATATGAACATCCAGATTGCTTCAGCGGCAGAAGAGCAGAGCTTAGTAGCGGAAGAGATCAATAACAACACTGTTAAGATCAAAGACCTTTCAACACAAGTATCCAACGCAGCTCAAGAAGCGAACACAGCAATGCAGGTTCAAACGGACAATGTTCGCCAACAAGACGAGCTATTGAATAAGTTTACGGTTTAACCAAGGTTTGGCTCAGTTGCCGTTTGGCTGAGTCGCCATTTGGTTTAGTTACCGAGCAATAGCTTAAAATAAAAAGCCCCGATTACTGATTGCCAGTAAGCGGGGCTTCTCTTTCTAGTCTATCCAAGTTAACTCGTGACAGGCTTCAATTCATTCGTCGTTAACATCATACATTGGTTCGATTCCACCTTGATGGTTAAATCCTTACCAACACATTCAAACACATCATCCGACAGTAAATCGGTTACCGCACCAGTCCAATTTAATGAGGCTGTTTTGCTTCGCTTCGACTTGTTGATCACCACAATGCCTTTATCGCCACGGACAAACACCAACAAATCATCATTAGCTTCAACCACACGCATCGCTTCGCCATGAACATGGTTATGGAATTGAATCATGCTTTTCATGTAAGGCGCTTGCCAGTCGTTAAGCCAACGAGGCTGACCGCTCTTGTCCAGAATACCGCTGGTGCTCAGTTCACTGTAAACAAGCGGCACACCGCCGTCTCGACCAAGAATGAAAGCATGAGCCAATCGCTCATCCACTTCATCCATCACATGCTCCAAAAACACCTCGTTATTGGGAATATCATGAGTGACCGCAAACGTGATCGCTCGCATATTCGACAGAGCCTGACCAAAACAGTATGGGTTAATCAAAGACTTAAAGCTGCCCTGCTCTTCAAATGCTTTGAAGATGGTGTTGAACAACGGGAAATCGTAAGCGCCTAAGCGAGTGTGTTTAAGATAAGGCTCAAGGAACAGCTCATACTCTTCTTCTGTCGCGCCGCCATCGGTAATGATCTCACCGAAGATGTGCATTTCTTCGCAGATGTCATCCGTCCACACCTTGCGTAGGTGTGCCAGTGTCATATGCTTTGCCGCATCAATGCGAAATCCTTTCACACCAATCTCTTTCAGTGCTTTTAGGTAGGCTCTTTGTTGTGCCACCACATTATCGTTATCGAGTAGCGTTGGCAGGCCAGGATCGCTGGCGCCACCGGTAATACGCCCGTTTTGCACTTCCCACGTGTCTTTCCAGTTCTTGATACCAAACGCTTCCACGAAGTCGTTCTCATCAAAAAGAGGCTCAGAAAGGTCACCAAACAAACGTATGGATTCATAATAGTCAACATCTTTTTGATAAGACGCCATGTCTTGCTGATTGGGATACGTTAGATCACCGCGGATACCCGATTCGTTGGCCATGTGGTTAAACACCACATCCACATAAGTACGAAGCCCATGTCGCTTTAACGTGTCGACCATCGCTTTAAAATCTTGTGTGTCACCCAACTGATTATCGATCACACGATAGTCTTGGGGCTGATAGCGTTGCCACCATTGAGTACCAGAATTTCGATCGCAACCTTTAGGGCCGCGCAGCGATTTCATCGCCGGTGATACTAAAACAGATTTATAACCCAACTCTTGGATCAGTGGGGCGTTCTTCATTACGTCAGCGTAGCACCAGTCAAAGGCATGCAATATGACATCTGTCGCTGGTTTGCTTAACATAGCTGAACTCTCCATGTTGTTCTCCTACCAAACTCGTTTACAGCTTTTTAGAAAAGGCAAAGGCTAAAAGGCAAAGCTGCAATAAATTTCCTCAAGAATGGCATTTATTATATGAGTTACTCATTAAAAACCCTCCTCCTCCTACCAATTACTCACGGTGGATGGTTGAGGGCGTAGCACCAATTATCGCATAACGTCTGGGATGAACACTCAACCGTAGTGCTTTAAAACGCGCACAAAAGTCACAAAAAAGGAGCGTATATACGCTCCTTTTATTCAATCTAACACATATTTATAACTAAGTTCTGTAAAGAACCTTCACGACGTGCCAGCCAAATTTTGTTTTCACAAGGTGTGGTACAAGCGTCTCGCCAGAGAAACAAACCTTATCAAACTGAGGCACCATTTGACCTTTTTTGAACTCACCTAGGTCGCCGCCCTTTTTACCAGATGGACAGGTTGAATGTTTCTTCGCTAGCGTTTGAAATTTAGCGCCCTTTTTAAGCTGCGTCATGATGTCTTCTGCTAGTTCTTTATGCTTCACCAGAATATGAAGCGCTGCTGCTGTTCTTGCCATGATAATTCTCAGTTTGTTGCTGTCTGCTTGTCGACTAACCATCGACAGCGAGTATTTAGCGTGATTTTAACCCAAGAACCGCTATTCTTCACTCTATAACCGAAAACAACTGCCTTAAAGGCCATTAAAAACCGCATCGCGACTTGCTGCGGCTTCCATTTCCCTTTAAATTAATCCTTATAAATTAAGCGCGTATTAAGTAGGAGCCACTTATGGCCAAACCGATCAGTAAAGCGAGTCAGTCACAGGGAATGTTGATGTTCAAGTTGTCCCTCACTCAAAGTTTTGCGATTGGCACGCTTAAGGTCAGAGAAATCGTCCCTTTTCAGCCGATGACTCAGATCCCCTACTCCCATCATCACGTGATTGGTACAGTGACTATCCGCGACCTTACAGTTCCTGTGATTGATATGTCCGCTGCGATTGGCTTCCGTCCGATAACACCCGCTGAATACCAAGATTGTGTACTCATCGTTACTGACTGTTTGAGAACAGTTGTGGCGTTCTTGGTTCGTTCAATTGATAAAATCATTGAATGCGACTGGAAGAGCATTGAATCTCCACCCACCAGTGTGGGTCGCAATGTGTTTGTAACGGGTATTACACGTTTTGAAGACCGTATTGTGCAAATGCTCGATGTGGAACTGCTGCTTTCTAAGATCTACCCAGCTTATGAGAATGCTCATATCCCGATGCTGACCGATGTAGAAAGGGAACGCCTCAAAGCATTGAACATCTTATTAGTGGATGACTCTTTGATTGCACGTAAACAGTTATCTGATGCCTTAGACAGCATCAACATCCCTTACAGCATATGTAACAACGGTTTAGATGCCATCGACCTAATGCGACGCCAAGCCAGCGCTGGCAATGCCATTGATCTTCTGGTGAGTGATATCGAGATGCCGGGATTAGATGGTTATGAGCTTGCATTTGAAGTGCAAAACGACAGCGCTTTAAGTCACGCTTACTGTATTTTGCATACCTCACTGTCCAGTGAGATCTGTGTCGACCGTGCTAATCAAGTGGGGGCGCATGAAGCGCTTGAGAAGTTCAACGCGGGTGAATTAATCGAAGCTATGCTACGCGGCGCAAAAGTCTTAAACGGCGCCTCTACGGCTGCTTAGGCTCTGTTATAGAAGCTAAACCTGGCATAGTGCTCAATGGTTTAGCTTCTTAGTCTCTTCTTTCTTCAAATCTTAATAAGAATAGAGCTAACCGTTAGTCTTTGTTTTCTGGCATAGACTTTTTCGGCATAGAGTAGCTCTTACTCACAAATTCCACTTCCTCGACTTCATTCACATGATTGGTAAAAGAGGCCAATGCATAGAGAGTGTTCGCGACTAGGTTGGCGTATTTAAAAAGAATCGGGTCTGGCGACTTTTTGCTTTCATGATGTTCAATACTCACCAAAGCTCGCACAACTTTCTTAGCCTGACAACGACACAAGTGAAGTTCACTAGACACTCGGTGTCCACCGGGTAAGACAAAGCCTTTACCCCCCCCTTCTAACTGCTCACGGATACGATGATAATCTTGCTTGAGCTCGACCAATTCAGACTCGGTGATGGCAAGCTTACCGCGCACAGAGCCATTCAAATGGTAGATGTTTGGCTGCAAGCGTTGCAGGATCTCACGAACCTGAGGCTCTAACTCTAAAGACAACACCAATCCAACTCGGCAACAAAGTTCATCAGACAAAATCTCAAAATCACAGATAGGACTGTCTTCATAAATAAACGGGTAACAGAACTCGTCCCAATCTCGACTTACTGGTTTCACGTACCGATCCTTACATATAAATAGTCATCAAACGCCAATATACCAAACTCTTTGATTTAGACATAAAAAAGCCCTCACATTGGAGGGCTCCTAAAGAAATCGATTAAACGAGATTACTCGTTAGATACTTTTTTGTGACCTTCTTGTAGGTGAACGAAATCCACCAGATCGTCGCCTGACACTTGGTATGCCTGACCAAAGCCTTTAACGAACAGGCCGTTCTCAGCTTTAAGGTTAAACAGAGAGAAGTCTTGAAGTTGGCTCAAACCATCAATGATTTCACCAAAACGCTCTTGCATCTGGCCAATCACTTGAGTCCAAAGTTCCGTTTCACGCTCCACAACACTTGCTTGAGCATCAAACGTTAAACGTTTACGTGCGTAAAGTTGCTTCGAGCTCTCTTCGTCTTCAATCATCATCAAAGAGACCTGAGGGTTCGCTTTCAAGTTGCGAGCATGACGAGCAATATCAGAAATTAGAACAAAGTAACCTTCTTGGTTCTGAACGAAAGGTGCGTAACTTACGTTCGGGCGACCTTCTTCATCAACCGTTGCAAGTTGAAGGGTACGGCGCTCTTGGCGAAACTCTTTAATTTCTGGACCTAGGCGACCTTGTAGACGTTCTTGTTTTACTTGCTGTTCCATGGGTAATTCCTTTCTTCACTTTCTCTGATTTATTATTTTTGCCCAAGGTTGAGCGATCATTAGCGAACTAAACGATCCTCGAGCATTGATGTCTTGTTTAAGCCAGTTGGCAACCCTATGTAAGATTGCTGCTGATTATTTACTGTAAATTGAACTTAAGCTTGTTCTTTTAGCGCTTTGAAGCGTTCTACTTGGTCGGCAATAAGCTCATGCTTTTCGTTGCGGCCTAGGTAAATCTTAAAAATGTTCTCACCGGTTTCACTGAAGAAGCCGAAGTAATGACTTTCACGACCCATGAACGCCTTGCTCACCAAACCGATATGTTTAACGTTATCAAGTTTAAGGTGACCATGAAGCTCGCCCTCTTTGCCCATTAGGTTGTAGTAACCACGCGCTACCTTACCTTTCGGGAATGGCGCTTTAACTTCAAAGATAGAACCAAATGAATGCACGATAGTGGTCACAGGGCCCCAACCCACTAAACCTTCTAGAATCTCTTGAGCACGGCTGCCATCTAGCATTACCGCCATGTCGTTTGGAAAAGCAGCAACCACTTCAACCTCTGAAACACCTAGCTTCTCAGCAATTGCTGTTGGCAGTAGTTTTGGCTCTTCTTCTAAAATTAGAGCTACGCGTTGTTCTAGAGTTTCTGTCATTTCTAATGTTGTATCTGTCATTGAATATGTTCCGTATAAACGAGTAAGTTATAAACTAAAAATTCGATATTAAGCGTGCTTCAAACTTGCATGCGGGTGTACGCCCGAACCTGACGCTTTAGGCGCTGGGTGCATAGCTTGGTATTCAGCGTTAAGCACTTGAATCACACTCTGCGCTAGGCTTACCGCCCAAAAGCTGCCAGCAATAGTCAGGCTCAGATAATCTTCCGAAAGCTCAACTAAACCGTTCTTTTCCCAATGCGCGAACAAAGGCTTGAGGTAGTCGAACGTATCTTGCCCCATAAATCTCGGTAGCGTACTTCTTCTAACAACACCAGAATCGAAACCTGCCTTTAATGTTGAGAAGATAGGCTCTAATGAGCTTTGCTTAGTCATCATGGCAATAGGTAATTGACCTTGCTTTATAGACTCCATGTAGCTGTCTAAAGTTCGATGCTGCATCACACCATGACCGCCGATGTTGCCACCAGCGCCACAACCAATGGGTAGAACTTCGGCATAAGTTTTCGCTAAGCTGTTGTAAATGCTGCGTTCGCGGTTATCACGAGTCCAGTGGTTTACGCTCAGTTGCTTGACCTTATTTTTTGCCATGAACTCCACACCCGCCAAATACATGCTCGCCTTATCTGGCGTATTCGCAGGCGGTGGGATTTTTCCTTTCTCAACAAGATTAAGCATAGGTGCATTGCCCGCAACAATCAGTTGGTAGAGGTCAATGCCGTGTGCGCCAGTAGACATGTAGTCTTCTAAATCTTGTTGGAACACTTCCATAGATTGGTGTGGTAATCCGTATAACAGATCAAGAACGATTGGCGCTTGCTCGGTGCGGCTTAGTGAACTGATACGTTCTAGCACAACCTCTCGGTCATCTAGGCGCTTAGCACTACGTCGAACCTGAGTATTGAAACTTTGAATACCGAACGAGAAACGATTGAAGCCACCTTCAAGCGCACGATCAAACATCTCGTCACCAAATCGATTGATGCGCCCTTCCAATGTCATCTCAACATCGTTTGCTAGTGGGAAATATTGACGAATCGCTTTACCCAGCTGCTCAACTTGTTGAGACGACAAATCGGTGGGAGTTCCGCCACCAATATAGACGGCGTGAAATAGTCCAGACTGAGCCCAAGGTGTTTTGGCTTTCTGCTTTAGCTCGACCATCAGTGCATCGAAATACTCATCCACTAATTTACGGCTTGCGGCATTTTGGAAGAAATTGCAGAACGTACAACGCACACGACAGAAAGGAATGTGGATATACAAGCAACGCGTATCCTGTTTTTTCCCTTCACTCAGCATCAGTTCGTCAAAGAGTTCTAACTTCTTACTGGGGTCGACCGGAATTGAACTTCCTCCGGCGTGTGCAGAATGCTTTTTCGCAAACGCAAAACGAAGCGGATCAGGGCTAGAAACGCCCAATATTGATTCGTCAAATTTATAAATATTAAGACTCATATAATCTCTCTAAACACTTACATAGCAAAGTCTGGAAGACTATTCGCTAAAAACTGAGAGAATCATAAATACACGCAAATGATAATGCAATTGATAATTGATCTTATTTAGATTCTAGGCAATAATCCGATACAGAATTTTGATTTGGTAAAGGATTGATTGTGAACGTTCCTAGATATGTTATTGCAGGCGGTGCATCGTTAGTGATTCATGCCGCGTTGTTGTTTGTCGCTCAAGAATCCAAAGTATTTGCGATGCCTGCAGGTAGCCAATCGAACACGGTATCGATCAACTTCACTCCTAAGAGCGTTCCTTCACAAGCTCAGCAAAAAACAATCACAGAGCCAGTTAAACCTGAGCCAATAAAAGAAACCGTCTCGCAAGCCGAACCAAAAACGGTTGAGCCAAAGCAAGCTAAGCCAACCCCAAAGAAAAAAGCGATCACCAATAAACCTCAACCAAAGAAAGTTGAGAAAAAAGTGATTGAAAAGAAGGTTGTCGAGAAAAAGCCTGTTCAAAAGAAACCAGTGACTGAGAAAAAGGTGGTGAAGAAAGAACGCCCAGAGCCAGCCACTCAACCAGAGAAACTGGCCGACAAGAAAGTCGATAAGAATATGGACGAATCTGCCAACCAGTCTCAGGAAGTAAACCAAGGCGTATCAAACCAAGAGCCGGTTTTAGTCACTAAGCCTTCGTTCTCTGCGCGTCCTACCCCACCGAATTACCCTCGCCAAGCAAGACGTCGTGGCGTTGAAGGTGTCGCGACTTATGAGATCTGGCTAGACGCTGAAGGCAAACAAATTAAACAAGCATTAGTAAATTCATCAGGCGCGCTAATGCTCGATAACGCCGCATTAGATGCCATTAAACAATGGAAATTCTCACCTCACACTGTCAATGGTCGAGCTATTGCTCACCGAGTACAAATACCTGTTCGTTTTAGGTTGGATTAATCATGCAACAAATCAGTTACTTACAAGATCAACTTGGCTTAATGACTTGGCCTCTTCTTATCTGCTCAGCATTAACAGCAATGATCATCGCTGAACGTGTCTTCCAAGTCATGCTCAGCATTGGTGTGGGCAAACGTGCCATTCGTCGCGAGTTAAACCAAACCTCACCAACCAACAGCAAAGAGATTGAAGCGCTTGCTCAGTCGATTTCAGGTAAACGCCCGCTACTGTACAAGGGCGTGTCAATGTTGCTTGCTCACCACTCTTTTTCGAAAGGACTACGTGAAGATGCTGCTGGAATCTGGCTACAAGAAAAACGCCACCAGCTTCATGCCGGTTTAAGACTGCTTGGTTTGATCGGCGTGATAAGCCCACTCATCGGCTTGCTTGGTACGGTACTTGGTCTTATTGAGATGTTTAAAGGCGTTGCCGCGACAACAGGCAGCATCACGCCTAATGATTTGGCAGATGGTCTTGGATTAGCAATGCGAACCACAGCAGCAGGTTTAATGATTGCGCTTCCAGCTATTTCTGGTGCTCAGCTACTCGGGCTATGGGCCGATCGAGTGCTAGCTCAATTGGAGCATACATTGAACTATGTGAATGTGTGGCTAGAAGGCATGTCGATTCAAACCAATCAGTCTGATGATACTCAAGGTAAGCCTATCAACAAAACCTCTATCGGTGATGTGAGTCAAGCATGATTAAAACGCCCCACTCATCTCACACACAGAGCCTAGCGCCGGACTTAACACCGCTGCTCGACATCATTTTTATCGTGATGGTTTTTCTATTGCTTACGGCATCGGTAAAGCTGGAATCGCTAGAAGTTGAGCTGCCAAGCTCGGATGTTAAAAACGTTTCTGAAGTCCACAAGGATTCGATTAGCGTCAATATTTTAGACCGCGAACCCTACTGGGCAATTAACGGCCAAGAATACATCGACTGGGAAAATTTCAAGATTGCCCTGTTAGAAGAGACTGGTTCAACGGATAAAAAACCGATCATCATTGGCGCAGATAAAGCCGCTAACGTGGAGAACCTAGTGAAGTTGCTTTCATTCCTTCAAGAAAACGGAATACCAGCGACTCAATTGCTCACGGACGATGGCTAGAGCGACACTCAATTTTCACGAGGTTTGGCTTCTGGTTGATAAAACTAAACAAGCAGACTAAGCCTCTCTATCGATTCGAACTCACAATGCGAACGGACTGCTCACTGAGTATCTTCGCGATACAAAAAGAAAATATAAAGAACTTATTATGAACAACTTAAACGTGCTCAATAAATTAAAGACCAAGACACCTCTTCTTTCATTAGCTGCAATCAGCCTGGCACTTAGCGCACCCGCAATGTCCAACGACGCTGAACAACCTCGAATCATCAGTGCTGGTAGTGCCGTTACTGAATTGGTTTTGGCATTAGGTGCCGAAGAGCAGTTAGTCGCGATTGATGTGACCAGCCACTTCCCTCAAGGAGAAAACCTGCCAAAGATTGGTTATCACCGAAACCTGTCTGCTGAAGGTCTACTCGCCCTAGAGCCAACCACATTGATTGGCTCAGATGAAATGGGACCAGACAACGCGATTTCTCAATTAAAATCGGCAGGCGTCGATGTAGAGATCGTCAACACCGAAGCAAACGTGGAAGGGCTGTTAAAGCGTATTGACCAAATCGCCAAGATTACCCATACCGAAGCGCACTCGCAGCAAGTTAAAGCTGAAGTAAATCAGAAGATTGCAGCACTGAAAGCGAACCAGGTACCAAGTAACGAAGCGAAGAAAGTACTTTTCCTGTTGCTGCACGAAGGTCGCCCTGCGAACGTTGCTGGCGGTGAAACTTCGCCAAACGCAATCATCGAGTTAGCTGGCGGTATCAACCCTGCAGCTCAAAGCCTAACGTCTTACAAGCCACTGTCGATGGAATCACTGGTAGAAATGCAGCCAGATGTGATTTTAGTCAGTGGTCGTAGCTACCAAAAAATGGGCGGTGCTGATGCCATCCTGAAATCGCTACCTATGTTAGCGGCAACGCCTGCAGGTATGAACAAGCAAATCATTACCGTAAATGGCAGTGCTTTGGTTGGCGGGCTTGGCCTAGAAAGCCTCTCTGAAGCAAAGCGTCTAAACGCACTTATTTACCCGCTATAACTCAACCACCCTATTTCTGCTATCGCTAATTCGCTTCCCTCACCAACTGACTCACGCTGTTGTTGAAGGAGGTCGAAGTTAGCGATAGATATTGAGGCCCTTTATGTTGTTACGATCCGTCCCGCTGAAAACATCGATGTTAGGCCTAGGTGCTACCCTAGTCTTCGTCGCACTGTTTTCAATCACCGTTGGGCCAATGAACATTAGCTTGGCTGACAGCGCAGCGAGCTTACTTCAGCCAAACAATGACTTAGCACCCCACATCAACTTGGTGATTCAAGAGATTCGCTTACCTCGAACCATTTTATGCATGTTGATTGGTGCGATTCTCGCGTTATGTGGTGCTGTTATGCAGGGCCTATTTCGAAACCCGCTTGCTGAGCCTGGGATCATCGGTGTGTCTGCTGGTGCGGCGCTAGGTGCAGCACTGGCCATCGTACTTTTCTCTGAGCTATCGCTTCAATACCCTGCTTTCATGAACTTTGCTGCGGTTCCTGTGTTCGCTTTTCTTGGCGGCGCTTTAACCACGCTGCTGGTGTATAAGCTGGGTACAGGTAAATTCGGCACCTCTGTCACCATCATGTTGTTGGCGGGTGTGGCGATCAGTGCGCTCTCTGGCGCAGGTATTGGCTTCTTGAATTTCATTGCTGATGACCAAATGCTGCGCGATCTTTCATTGTGGTCGATGGGTTCATTGGCGGGCGCTAAGTGGTCAGGAATTTTGCTGGCAGCTGTCACGCTCGTTGGCTTGTTTGTTGTTTTCTACCGCCAAGCGATGTCTCTAAATGCTCTATTACTGGGCGAGTCAGAAGCGCAACACCTTGGTATCCCAGTTCAAAAGCTGAAACGAAAGCTGATTCTACTGACGGCTGCGGGCGTTGGTATCACAGTTAGCCTGTCTGGCATGATTGGTTTTATTGGATTGGTTATCCCACATTTAGGTCGCATGTTGGCAGGCCCTGACCACCGAGTTCTGTTGCCACTATCAGCGGTACTAGGCGCACTGCTGCTAACCGCCGCAGACATGTTCTCACGTGTGGTACTTGCTCCGGCTGAACTTCCTGTTGGTATTGTCACTGCGATTATCGGCGCCCCATTCTTCTTATATCTACTATTTCAACAGAAAGGGAGAATCCTTTAATGTTTCCTTCAGCTTTAAAAGCGACCGATATCGAAGTGAAGTTCGGCAGTAAAGTGATATTAGATGGCGTTTCTATTGAGATTGAAGCGGGAAAGGTAACCACACTGCTTGGGCCAAATGGCGCAGGTAAAAGCACGCTGCTTAAAGCTTTGTGCCAAGAGATATCAAGCAACGGCGATATCCAGTATTTTGGACACAGTAAAGACAAGTGGCCTTCTCAAAAGTTAGCGAAGCACCTTGCTATGCTTCCTCAACACAGCACATTGACCTTCCCATTCTTGGCACATGAAGTTGTCGAGCTTGGTGGGATTCCTCTGCAAGAATCCAACAAGAAGCTGACCAGCATTGCTAGCCAAAAAATGGATGTTGCTGATGTGACTCACCTGAGTGAAAGACTTTATCCTTCGCTATCAGGCGGTGAAAAGCAGCGAGTGCACTTGGCTCGAGTGTTAACTCAGCTTCACCACTCTGGTGACCAATGTATTTTGATGCTTGATGAACCAACCTCTGCACTGGATCTTGCCCACCAGCACAACACCTTAAAGATTGCGAGAGAATTAGCCGATAACCACAATGCCGCGGTTATCGTGGTTTTGCATGATCTCAACTTAGCCGCGCAGTATTCCGATCGATTGGTGGTATTGAAAGATGGCAATTTGGTGTGTGATGGCAAGCCTTGGGATGCACTGAAACCTTCGATGATAGAAGATGTGTATGGTTACAAAAGTATCGTAGAAAAACACCCAACCATGAGCTTCCCTCAGGTTCATCCCGCACAATAACCACAATCAAAAACTGGCGCATTTAGAGTATTCGTTCCTTCTAACGCCGACACCATTCAAAGCCTCGATTTAGTCGAGGCTTTTTTATTGGCTCACAGCCTCTCTCTCGCCTTAAACTCAATTTTGTTAGTAACCATAGCAATAAGCTATAAAACGGCTCACCCAGAGCATTTGAGGCTCTAGAAATGAACTCTACTTGTTAGGGTTACTTAGCTTTTAACACTGAAGAGAAAAACGCACAAGAAGTGAAACTGCAAGCACAAAAAAAGCCCCCGTAGGAGCTTCTTTTATTGAGTGCTGATTATTGGCTCATACGAATCAATGATTTACCAATCAACCACTCTAGTTCTTTACCGCTAGTATCGCCAAACTGAGTTTCAGTCAGCTTGTATAGACGATCAATACCGTTTGCAGCGAACTCATGTGCGCTCTCAGCAGTAACGATATGATGGAAAAGTAAACGTAAGATTGCTAGGAACTCAGCGTCTTCAAGTGCTGCAACCCAGCTAGCTGAAAATGCGTCAAGGCCATTTTCGAAGTCAATGTGTTCCATGAACATCTTGAAAATACGACCGTCTAGAGCAGCAGTAAAATCCGTTTTCTTTGGAAAGTGATGACTTATACCTGTACGAGAAACACCCGTTTGTTGACTCAACGTCGTGTATGACATCTTGTCGTAACCCAATCTTAGTAGCTGGTCTACAACGGCATCCATGATTTTCTGGATCGTGATTTCTGTATCTTCTTTACTACGCTTTGGCATATTCAGGCTCTTCTCTTTGTAAATCCATCTAACTCAATCAAATGAAGTCAGAATGAAAATCGTTATCAGCATTATGTGAGCAAGGTATTTTTTCGCAAGTATTTATAACTAAATTCACACAAATACTATGTACGAACAATTTTACAGTGATGCCTCTTTGGACACTTTGTCTAATTATTCTTCGAAAATCACCTTACAATCCTAAGTCGATAATTTTAAATAACGACTTAGAATATGAAATACCCAACGAAAAATTCATTGTATAAATACCTATCAAGCGATAGATAGTCTTATAAAATCATTTCTGGCGCAACTAAGTGAATGATATTCTGACATATTAATAACATTCCTCTTCAACAAAACGTGAGGTAAATCACATACATATTTGGCGGCGCGAATATAGATATTCATCAAACACCTTAACAAACAACATAGCATACCAGTATAAATTAGTTCAAAGGTTTTAATTTTTGTAGATACAGTTCAAATTGCTCGTTAGAATAACCTCAGACTTTGTAAGAGGATTATTTATGAGCCAAGATATTGGTAACAACGATGTATGTGAGGCTTGCGGCTGTGCAGGCGAAATCGGGTTCATCATTAAAGAAGGCGACGATGTTGCTGAAGTAACGGTTTACGGAAACTCAAAAGCACTGATTGAAGCTGAGTTTGCTAAGTATGTTGAACTTGCTAAACAAGTGTCTAGCAACGTTGAGTTCGAAGCATCAGAGATGACTGAAGAAAGCACAGAGTTGCACGCTCGCTTTAAATTTGAAGTTAGCGCTGAGAAGATTATTTTTGAACTTAAGACTCGCTCTCTAGCGCGTTAATATAAGCATTTATATGCTTATTAAAAGACGAGTGAATTACTCGTCTTTTTTTAATTGAACCCAAGCCAGTGACCCATTTTGCTCAAAATCATTTTCTGCAGCGCACTGAATCACTACGCCCCCTACCTCTAACACTGCCCCAATACTATAAGCCTTGTCATCATAATAACAAACTCGTTGCTGTTGACTGCCTTGTGTCACCACTACCGCAGCTTTACCGGGCGTTGAAATTACTTTATTGGCACTCGCAGACATTGAGCCAAACAATGAAGCGGCTATCAGAAAGACCTTAATAATTCGTATATTTACTCTAATCATTGATTTACCTATCATCTTTGCTCCATTCCTCGTTAATCTACCGCCAAATGGGTAAAACACTATGCGAGATTAATTTTTCCATTATAGTGTAAGCGTCTATCGTAATAAGAAGCCTGTTATGCTCAGAATAATTGCACTTATTATTGGTTCCTTAACCATAACAAATGTCAGTGCTGAACCACTCGATCACTATCAAATATTGAACCATCTCGATAATTACGGAAACTTATATCTACGAAATAAGCCTTATAGATCACTTCCAACTGGCTTGGTGGTAGATGGTAATCTCAATATAGAGAATACTGCGATCACACGCCTACCCAAAGGGTTAGAAGTGAACGGCAGCCTTAAAGGCTCTAACAGCCAACTCGCTCGAGTCCCGAGCGGGGTTAAGATAAAAGGTTACGTCGACTTGATTGGCAGCCAAATCACCAGCTGGCCAAGAGGTGTAAGAGTGGGCGGCTTTATCAACCTCACCGACACTCCACTGGAAAGGCTACCGAATGGCTTTAGAGTAAAAGGCGATCTGAGCGTGATCCGCACTCCTTTAACCGAGTTACCCAACGGGATCGTGATTGACGGCGACCTTTATATAGGTGGTTCTGGGATTACAACATTCCCCGAGACCATGACAGTCAAAGGCAACATCTATCTGGGCGGCAACACCGTAACCAAATGGCCAACCAATCTAGATCTCGGTGGTGCAGTCGCTCGCTAATTCAGGCTAATGCTCTAATGCTCTAATGCTCTAATGCTCTAATACGTTAATGCTCGATCGCAGCAACAAATGGTGATTCAGAAACAAAAAAGGAGCCCAAGGCTCCTTTTTCAATTCAATCAAGTTGCTAATCAACTAGCAAGCTAACTAACGCTCGTTAACCAATGTTCTTCACTGGGTTGGCGTAGCTATCGATCAAGTACTGACGCGCACCTTGTGGCAGGCTCGACAGTTTAGCTTCAAACTCTTGTTTAACGGCCGCTGTAATCGACTCATCTTCTTTTTCTGCTGCCAGCAAGTTTACTGGGAACAGTTTGTAGTTATCGTGGATCTGACGATCGATCTCTTCAGCAAGCGCTTCAGGCGTATCAAAATCTTGGTCGATAACCTGACCGAAACCAACGTGAACGCGTCCTTTATCACCGATGATGCCTTGAATGATACTTTCGATATCTTCAAACTCACCCTTTTCGTAACTGCCGTTTACGTCTTTTTCGAAAAGCTCTATCGCTTTAGCCGTGTCACATGGGTCGTTCTCGTAAGAAATAGCCACAGGAACAATCTTCAATGACTTCACGTATTCAGGGAAAGCAATTTTTTGCTTACGTCCTTCAACGTGGAACATTTTCAAAATTGCTGGCTCAGTAAAATCGTTACCGTCTTTCGCACGACCTTCCTTTTGAGCGATCCAGATTGAGTTGCCCGTTTCTAGAGAGTGCTTAATGTAAGAAGACAACTGCCCTAGCGCTTTCATCATCTCACGCGGTCCTTTCAAAGAACGCTTTACGATGAAGCTCTTATTTAAACGCATCAATTCAGTCGCACATGGCTTTTTCAACAGGTTGTCTCCGATAGCGATACGACAAGTCTGATGATTATTTTGATGCAGAGCGTAATTTACCAACGCAGGATCCATAGCAATGTCACGATGGTTTGATACAAACAGATAAGCTTGGTTCGCATCCAGTGACTCGATACCAGTGTACGTCACACCGCTAGTGGTTTTCGCTAACGTGTCGCGTAAGTACTTTTTCACTTCAATCTGAATGGATTCAACGCTAGTCAGCTTGCTCCATTTCATTTTTAAGTACACACGCAAAATCGGGCTCATTAATGCTTTGAACCAAGACGCATGGTTTGAAAAACGGTAGTGCAAGATTGCACTGATAAATTCTTCATCATTAATAAGACGGTTTAGTGCCGCTGGAATTTCATCATCGCCGTAAGGGCGAATATCAACATATGGATCGGTTGGAGAGGTCATTTTTTAATTCATATAATAAAAAGCTGGCTCATTCTACGCGTTGTTTTGACTTCTCGCAGCTACAGAGCCCATACTTTTGACAAGGTCAGACCAGAAACATTGAAAATCCCCTGTTATTGTTGGCATTCTTTAAGATTAACGGTAATCTTGACGCCCCAAAATTAAGGTACTATCTATGAACTTCGCTATTGAATATACATCGGCTTACTTTTCACACTTGGTGATCACACCACGCAAGAAAGTACTTAAACATAGCCTTGTATCGGTTCAAAGTGGCTTGGTTTTGATTAAGTTAGGCAAACAAGAGTATGCCGTTGAACCAGGACAAAGCGTCTGGATTCCACACGACTGCCTAACGTCACTGACCTACTTTCCAAACACTCAGGTTAACCGTGTCGATTTTTCTGTTCGTTTGACGGATTCATTCCCAAGACAAGCGGGTTACATTACGCAAACGAACCTCTCTTCGGCACTACTAGAAAAGCTAGAACAAACCAAAGCTCGTGCTTCCAATGCCAATAATACGGAACAAGCGTTTAAAGATATGCTTTCTGTCTTGAAGCAAGAAGTGTTGTCGTTTAAACCACTGCTTTGCGAAAGTGCTCTTTCTCAGCGATTCAATCAATGGAACATTGATGATTCAAACCTGCCACAAGAGCACACTCTGGTGATGGTGATGCGAGAAGCGAAGAAACGCATGCAGTCAGGTCAAAAACGTTCACTTGTGATTGATGATCTGTTCTCAGGTAAAGAAGAAGAGTTCGAGCAACTGTGTATGCTTGTTTTTGGTGAAGATTTATAGCTTGCCGGAAAGTGAGTGCTGGTATTAAAACTCGCAAGCCAGATACTAAAAAGCCGCAAAAACTGAGTTTTTGCGGCTTTTTTAATTCTTACTATTTAGACGTAGATAGCAATCTATCTGTGTATCTGCCTGTCTAAAATGGCAACTCAACCTGCATCATTAGGTCGGCGTCACGTGAGTTGTGCCAACGATAATCAAAGCGCATACGCGGCTGCCCTTCGACTTTCTCGCCAAAACCGATGCTGAGTTGAAGACCATGATTCATCAACCACTCTTCAGTCGACATATCATACTGCTCATCTTCAAGGTCTTCTGGAAACCACATACCCAAGCCAACATAGTTTGACTCAATGCTTTGTGTCAGCAATGGCGAGTCTTTGGTTTGAAGAACCCAGTCAGACCAATAGTCCGGTGTGCTTTCCGGTTCATCATCGCTCAGCCCACTGATTTCCATCATACGTTGGCCAAAAGACTCAATGCTGGTCGAGAAATCTAGACAATTGTCATCTTCATCAGAAGTCAGCATGATTGAATCTAAGCTAAAAAAATCACACTCAGCATACGCAGGCATACTACATGCTGCCATGATCAACGTCGCTGGTATCGCGCTCTTTAGCATAGTCCTCTGACCTCTTGATTAGTGAACTCACATTATCTGATACAGTCCACTATCTTGCAACATCTTTGTAACTGACTTTGTACTCAGTTTTGCAACATCGCTTCCACTTATCAGTGCATTACGTATGTCTGTGCTGCGAATTTTCACTTTTTCAGGGCAAGCCATTACAGACCACTGCTCGGTAATCTCATCTGATTTATAGAAAGATGAGAACTTAAAGAAGTTATCTGGGCCAATAACAAACGTCAGTTCAGCGTCACGATGTAACTTTTGCAGTTCACTGAGTACAGCAAAAGTCGTCACGCTTTCGCCGGGTGTAAATAAGCTCTTTTCGATCAACGAAAGCTCAACTTGATCCAGTGAAAGATCACTGATAAATGCATTAACTAACTGACATCTCGTATCAAAGTCTAGCATCTCTTTTCCCCAAGCATGGGCAATACTTGGAACGAGTAGAATTTTGTCAAAGTGAGCCAACGAATCAATCACACTTTTATGCCCTAGGCTCGGTGGATTAAACGCACTACCGAAAATGGCTATTTTTTCCATTGTTTATTACTGCCTTCTCTTTCTAAGCTTGTGCAAAGAGGTTTTTAAATCGGATGATTTAGGTATGATAACACTAGATTTTTAATTTGCTTGCAGGAAAGGAATACGAATGGAACAGTTAATTCGTGACGAAATGCGCGTACTACCTTCAATTGACCCTCACTTCGAAGTGACTCGTCGTGTGGACTTTATTAAAACGAAACTTCAGCAGTCAGGCTGCAAGTCTCTGATCCTTGGTATCAGTGGCGGTGTAGACTCAACGACCTGTGGCCGCTTGGCACAAATGGCCGTGGATAGCCTGAATGAAAACTCTGGCAGCAACGACTACCAATTCATTGCGGTTCGCCTACCTTACGGCGAACAAAAAGATGAAGATGAAGCACAACTTGCTCTCTCTTTCATCCAGCCTTCTCAATCTGTTTCTGTAAACATCAAAGCGGGTGTTGATGGGCTTCACGCAGCATCTCACGTTGCACTTGAAGGTACAGGTTTACTACCAACAGACTCAGCAAAAATCGACTTTGTTAAAGGTAATGTGAAAGCTCGCGCTCGCATGATCGCGCAATACGAAATTGCGGGTTACGTTGGTGGTCTTGTGATTGGTACTGACCACTCAGCAGAAAACATCACTGGCTTCTACACCAAACACGGTGACGGTGCATGTGATTTAGCGCCTTTGTTTGGCCTGAACAAGCGTCAAGTTCGTGAACTTGCAGCAACGCTAGGTGCGCCAGAGCTATTGGTTAAGAAAGTGCCTACTGCCGACCTAGAAGAGCTTGATCCACAGAAAGCCGACGAAGCAGCATTGAACCTTTCTTACGACCAAATCGATGATTTCCTTGAAGGTAAAGAAGTCCCTCAAGATGTGTCAGACCGCTTAGTAGGCATCTACAAAGCAACACAGCACAAGCGTCAACCGATCCCAACGATCTACGATTAATTGTTTGAATTAATCTTAGAATCAAAAAGGCCGGAAGTTCATTTCAGTGAACTTCCGGCCTTTTCTATTCAATGTGCTTTTCTTTCTGGCCTTCCGACCTACCGAGTTAGTCTACAACTTCGATATCAGTTTGAGGCACACTGCAACACGCCAGTATTTGCCCCATGTTGCGTTCATGCTCTTGCAACGCCGGTACATCAGGTTGATGAACTTGCCCAGACTCAAGGGTCACTTTACAAGCACCACAGAAACCCGCGCGACAGCTTGATGCGATAGACACACCTGCCGACTCAGCTTGCTCTAGTAGTGTTGATTGGTTGTTGCCTTCGAACAGGTAGCCGTTAACGCTCAACTGCAGTTGCTTCACCGCTTCTTCCGTTGATTGAGCAACACCAAACGCTTCTTGATGATAATGTTGAGGATTCAGCCCCATTTGAATCAGCAATTTCTTGGCATTATCCATAAAGCCGTCAGGGCCACACACGAATGCTTGGCGCTTATGAAGGTCCTCAATTTTGGCGACATGAGACACACTCAAACGACCTGACAAACCATCCCACTCTTTCGTTGGTTGGCTTAGTGAATAAATCACACTTAGACCAGCATGTTCGCGAGCGATCTTATCAATCTCAGCTTGATAAGGGATATCTTCTTCACTGCTGCATTGGTGATAGAACACCACATCATCAATCTGACCATGGTCGGCTAAGTAACGAAGCATCGACAACATAGGGGTGATGCCGCTTCCCGCTGATAACAGCAGTAATGGATGTGTTGGGTTATCTTCTAAGTAGAATGCGCCATCTGGATTCTGAGCAACTAGCGTGTCACCGACTTGGAAGTGATCATTGAGCCAGTTTGAGATTTGACCATCGTCCACTCGCTTCACGGAAATCGCCAAACGACCTGCGCGTGAAGGGCTAGAAGATAACGTGTAACGACGAGACACTTTCTCGCCATTAATCACCATTTCAATCGGTAGATGCTGCCCCGGCTGATAGCTTGGCAATAAATTGTTCTCTTTCGCTGGCTCTAGCCAAAAGGTTGTGAAGTCGCGAGCGATCTCTTCACGCTCGACGCAAGTTAAGTGCAGTGACTCGACCCAAGAGTCTTCGTAGTGTTCTTTCTCTTTGGTTTCAAGTACCTCAACAACGTCACCCGCTTTCACCAGACCTTCATTTTTCGCCACAAGGTTCTGACCAAAGAAAACGCCACCACGTTCATTGGCTCTGAACGTAGAAAAGGTATTGAGTGGCTCTTTTGTTGCTCTGAATTCGCCGCTCTCAACATCGACTGTCGTTAGGATACAGCGCTCACAAGGCTTAACCGCTTCGAATTCAACCTCACCAATTCGAATGCGCTTCCAACCATCTTCAGCAAACGCTTCAGTGTTTGAGACGACAAAATTGGTGCGGAACTGATCCATGGAATGCGTTTCAGGACTACGGCGATTCAACTCATCAAGCGAAGCTTGGCTGATGATTAACATCGGGTAACCATCGGCGAAACTGACATTCTGACCAAGCTTTTCTCGAACACGATTAGATTGCTCACCACAGAACAGAAGTTCTACGCGAACACCAAGCACATCGCTAAACCAATCATCCGCCTCGTCGTTGGTGGTATACGCAGTGAAGCTATCTTTCCACACTGTTGCAGGCGCTTCTTGCATCTTGAAGTTTGCATATTTTAGGCGCAGCGGTTCTTTGCCTTCGTAAGTAAAAATCAAACCGTCTGGCTGCAAGCTAGAAGACACCTTGACCATTTTAGGGTACTTACGCGCCGTCACCATTGAGCCGTCAGCCAAGGCCAACATAAAACGTCTGTCGAAGGTAAGGCCCTGTTTTTCGACCCAAGCAGAAGAGAGTGCAATCCCACCTACTGATTTAACCGGAAACACGTTGATTTGAGATAAGGAAGGAGCTTGCTCTGAAGCCTTTCGATCTATAGGTGACTGCGACATAACGATTCCAATGTTTTGTTGTTTGTGCCAATGCTAACAAATGGTTATAAATAGATAAACTGGCAGGCATTAAACACTTGATACTAAGCTAGTATCTTGAGATGTTTAGCTTTCTATCTTGATACATTAAGGCAGCAATGCAGTAACACTCTCCATACGTTCTATAATGTGAACACGGTTATCGCATTGAACTTTCATTGAATAAAAAGGATTTATCATGAACAAACTCGTCATTATCATCTTATGTGTACTACTTCCGCCTGTTGGCGTGTTCTTCGCTCGTGGCGCAGGTAAAGACCTATTGATTAACATCATCCTGACTTTCTTCTTCTGGGTGCCAGGGATGATCCATGGACTCTGGGTGGCGACTCGCTAACCCGTATCCAAAAATAAATACTGAATTAAAACGGCATAAAAACAAGCTCCTAGCCCTGAAGAGTTAAAAATAGGATGAAATGAAAGTGCTTTTCCACTATCATCCTGTCGCCTAAACGTAAGCGATTGCTTTCACAGATTTCGCCGAGTTTAGGCTCCAACTACATAACACTTCAAATGGTGGGAGCCTTCAATGACACAACTTACGATTACTCGTCCTGACGACTGGCACGTTCATCTACGCGATGGCGAAGTATTAAAAGATACAGTTCGCGATATCAGCCGTTACAATGGTCGAGCGTTAATCATGCCAAATACCATCCCACCGGTAACCGATACCGAAATGGCTCTTGCTTACCGTGAACGCATCATGGCAGAGCAGCCAAGTGAACAATTCCAGCCTCTAATGGCACTTTACCTGACAGACAACACAACACCTGATGAAATTCGTAAAGCGAAAGAATCTGGCGCTGTTGTAGCAGCGAAGCTATACCCTGCTGGCGCAACAACAAACTCTGATTCAGGCGTAACTTCTGCTCAAAAGATTTACCACGTACTAGAAGCAATGCAGGAAGTTGGCATGCTACTTTTGGTACACGGTGAAGTAACGACTCACGATGTTGATATCTTTGACCGTGAGAAGCAGTTCCTGGACACAGTACTTGCACCGATTGTGAACGACTTCCCTAACCTGAAGATTGTTCTAGAGCACATCACAACTGCAGATGCTGCGACTTTCGTGAAGAACGCGAACGACAACGTTGCTGCGACTATCACCGCTCACCACCTGCTTTACAACCGCAACCACATGTTGGTTGGCGGCATTAAGCCACACTTCTACTGCCTTCCTATCCTAAAGCGCAACACGCACCAATTAGCGCTTATCGAAGCGGCAACAAGCGGCAGCAAGAAGTTCTTCTTGGGTACAGACTCCGCACCACACGCCAAAGGCGCTAAAGAATCAGCATGTGGTTGTGCGGGTTCTTACACTGCGCACGCTGCAGTAGAGCTGTACACAGAAGTATTCGAGCTAGAAGGTAAGCTTGAGAACCTAGAAGGTTTCGCGAGCCACAATGGCCCTGACTTCTACGGTATCCCACGTAACACAGACACCATCACTCTAGTAAAAGAAGAGTGGAATGTATCTGAGACAATGCCTTTCGGTTCAGACATTGTTGTGCCAATCCGTGGCGGCGAGGCGATTGCTTGGTCTGTAAAATAAGCACTTGGGCTGTTAAATAAACACCCTCCATTTAGCGAAAAGGGTCACCATAGTAATTATGGTGACCCTTTTTTGTTTCGATGAAAGACTGTCTTATTCCCAGCAGTAATTTAACGATTACTTACCGCGAATTTTTCCGATAGCAGTCCAAATAGCAACGACAATCAATCCAGATAAAACCCCAATCACACCATTTAATAGCGTTGGTACCACCGCAGTCGCAATCGTATGTCCACTAAAATCCATAATAATCGGTTCAATTAAATGATGAATCGCAGGAACGTTGTGCACCACAATACCGCCACCAACCAAGAACATCGCAGCCGTGCCGACAACCGCAAGCATCTTCATCAGCTTTGGTGCAAAGGCGACTAACCCATTACCCAATCTGGTTTTAATGGTACTCCCATTCGATGTGCGCTGGAGATAAAAACCTAAATCATCCAGCTTAACGATCCCAGCCACTAAGCCATAAACACCAATCGTCATCACAACGGCTATCAAACTTACGACAAGAATCTGAGTCACGATACTTGTACCCGTTACGGTACCCAGAGCTATCACAATGATTTCCGCAGATAAGATGAAGTCGGTACGAATTGCGCCTGAGACCTTTCGCTTCTCATACGCTTCAACAGATTCACCCGAGCTGCTTTCCTCATATTTCTCTTCGTGTTGATGAGCATGAGGAAAAAGCTTTTCTAAGATTTTCTCTGCCCCTTCAAAACAAAGAAACAGACCACCAATCACCAGTAGTGGCATGATCAACCAAGGAATGAATGCACTGATCAATAGTGCTGCCGGAACCAAAATCAGCTTGTTTTTAAATGAGCCTTTTGCGACCGCCCATACCACTGGGATTTCTCTTTCAGCAGAAACACCGGATACCTGCTGGGCGTTAAGGGCTAAATCGTCACCTAATACGCCTGCGGTTTTTTTAGCGGCTACCTTAGACATCAATGCGACATCATCCAACACGGTTGCAATGTCATCTAACAGTGTTAGTAAACTTGCTCCAGCCATTTTGTTGTCTCTTTATAAAGAATTGAACCATCAATAAAATGTAACACCATCAATTCACTCATCAAAGTTATGAGTCTGTAAAAAATAAAGTCACAAGTTGTGTTTTCTATTGCTGTCTCTGTTAGACAGGAATAATCTGTCTTAATCTTTCACGAACATAAAAGAAAAAGTATAGATGAAAAGTGAATCTACCTACCCGATTGGTAAGCCAGGGCAAAAATGGCAACAAGCAGAACGTCAAGCATGGTTAGCTCAACGAACGGTTAAGCGTGAATACCAGCAAGAAGTTGTACCAAAGATTAAAGCACTGGCAGACCGCTTTGACATCGAACAATACGGCGCACTGAGCTACGACGAAGCTCGCTTCCCACTCTTCGCTATCAAGAGCAAAAACTGGGACGAGTCAAAGCCGACGATTCTGGTAACAGGTGGTGTTCACGGTTACGAAACCAGTGGCGTGCATGGCGCGATCAAATTCGCTGCGACTCAAGCAGAAAAATACACGGCGCACTTCAACATTGTTGTCGCACCTTGTGTGAGCCCTTGGGGCTACGAAGTGATCAACCGCTGGAATCCAAATGCTGTTGATCCAAACCGCTCTTTCTACGACGGTACGCCAGCAGAAGAATCAGCAAACCTACGTGCATTAGTCGCTTCTTTACCAGAAATCTTAGTTCACGTTGATCTACATGAAACGACAGACTCTGATGAAACTGAATTCCGACCTGCACTCGCAGCTCGTGATGGCATTGAGTACATCGAAGGTATGATCCCAGACGGTTTCTACACTGTTGGCGATACTGAAAACCCACAACCTGAATTCCAAGCTGCTGTCATCGCTTCAGTTGAAAAAGTAACCCACATTGCGCCTGCGGATGACGAAGGCAAGATCATTGGTTCAGACGTCACTCAACACGGCGTGATCAACTACCCAATGAAGAAGCTTGGCTTATGTGGCGGCGTGACTGACTGTAAGTACGGTACAACCACAGAGGTTTACCCAGACAGTGACAAAGTAACAGACGAAGAGTGTAACGATGCTCAAGTTGCTGCTGTTGTTGGTGCTTTGGATTACGTTATTCAGCACGAATTGAACGCGTAAGCGTAAACCCGCTCATAGCTAGAACCGGGCACCTAGACTAATAACTAAGAGCCAAGAACTAAAAGAGCCACAAATGACTACTCACTTGTGGCTCTTTTTTGTTTCTCTTTCGCTGATGTCTTCTACGGCATAAAAAAGCTCCCTTGCACGCGGTGCAAGGGAGCTTTGAATCTGCTGATTAGAGTAAGTTCCTATCTAGAGGTACTTACTTAGTGGCCGGAGTAACCGTTTCTTGCCCTTTACCGACTTCTGTCAGTAGGCCTTTCAACAAGCTCACACAACCAATCAAAAGAATGATCGTAAACGGCAGTGCTGCAATAATCGTAATAGATTGCAGAGCTTGGATTGATTGAGTACCACCAATCCACAGCATCACCATCGCGATAGCACCTGAGATAACCGCCCAAACGACTTTCTGTTTCACTGGCACTTCTAATTTACCACCCGCCGTCATGCCATCGATAACGATAGAACCTGAGTCCAACGTTGTAACGAAGAACACGATGATCAGCGCGACTGCGAGAACAGACAGAATACTACCGAACGAGTAAGCATCTAGCATGTAAAACAAGCTTAGAGATACATCTGTAATGCCTTGGTCGAGGCCAAGTTGCCCCACCTGATTAATCACTTGCTCGATAGCTACGCCACCGAAGATAGACATCCAAGCTGAAGTCACCAATGTTGGGATAATCAATACGCAAAGTAGGAATTCACGAACCGTACGGCCTTTAGAAATACGCGCTACGAACATACCGAAGAAAGGTGCATACGCTACCCACCATGCCCAGTAGAACACAGTCCAACCATGCAGCCATGTTGTGTCTTCACGACCCGCACTTTGGCTCAAAGCTACGATATTTTTCACATAGCCCGTTGCCGCAGTTGCCATTGAATCAAGCACAGTTGTGAAATTCAATACAGCGATAAGACCAAGGAATATGAATGCAATAACCATGTTCAGGTTACTTAGGAACTTAACACCACCGTCCATACCACGTAGTACAGAGATGATCGCCAAGCCCATGATCAGAACGATGATAGATTGCTGAAGGAAGATGTTGTTTTCCAAGCCGAACACGTGGCTAATACCACTTGCTGCTTGTGTACCACCTAAGCCCAATGAAGTCGCAAGGCCAAACAGAGTAACCAGTACGGTTAGTACATCGATTACATCACCAGTTTTGCCCCACACACGCTCACCCAGAATTGGGTAAAACACAGAACGCATTGATAGCGGTAAGCCTTTGTTATAAACAAAGTACGCCAGACAAAGCGCCGTCATGCCATAGATAGCCCATGCATGAAAACCCCAGTGGAATACGGTTGCGCCTAGCGCCAGTTCACGACCAGCGGCTGTGAAAGGTTCTGCGTCTAATGGCGTTCCGAACCAGTTAGTGAAGAACGCAGTTGGCTCTGCAACACCCCAGAAGATAAGTCCAATACCCATACCTGCTGCGAATAACATCGCAATCCAAGATGACATTGAATAGTCCGCCGTCGCGTCTTCGCCACCTAAACGGATTTTACCCAACGGTGAAAAAGCAAGAACAACAGCAAACGCTAGCATGATGTTAGCTCCCCACATAAACAGGAAGTCAAACTTTGATAGAACAGCACCCTTAATAGAATCAATTGCAGCTTTAGCATCTGCAGGAGGAAGAGCAAGAAGAGTGATGATGAAGAGAAGAGATAAGCCAACTGAGGCTACGAAAACTGTGTTATGGACATCCATGCCCCATTTACTGACGTTGTCTTGACCAACTTGATAGTCAGTAGAATCAATACTGTACTTTTTTGATTTAAAACTCATAAATTATGATGTTCGCATATCCGATTCAACGAATATAAGGACGCTCTCCATATCCAACTACTACTTGATTGGCTCGCCGCATCGCCTAAATAAAAGGCAATAAAAATCACAATAGTTAGTGATAAATGGACTTACTGGCTCAATCCCAAGGCGCACATTATAGCACAGCTCAAAGCATTTTGACTGATTTTTAGCTCAATAGTCACCCAAACCACCGTTGATAGTGATAGTTAACCCAATAAAAACAGAATAAAACAAAAGAATAAAAACCTTCAAATACAACAATTTAAATTAAAATGACGCACCGTAAAATCACATCCAAACTTTTTGCAGATAATTTTAATAATCACCCAATTTACTTATAGCTCTAATAAAAAAGCCCCGCTATAGGGGCGGGGAAAGTTACCAAAGGTAAAAGAGAAATCAGTGCTCAAATGTCAGCGCTGCGTCTCACAGATCAGCACTGCACATTTCAAAGACAGTTCGTTAGATTGCGAAGCAAAAACCTAGGTTATAGTCTTCACCATTTTTCGCAGTGAACTCTTTGTCTTCACTTGATGCATTCGGGCGGCCGCTTTCATCGCCCTTCACTAGGCTCACCCAGTGACGGATGCCAGAAGAACGGCTGGCCTCAGTTTGACCAAACGTAGTGCACGTCTCTAATTGGATATCTTGAATATCAACCAACTCCAGACGGCCTGTGCCTTTACGAGCGCCGATTGTCACTTCAACGTGCGTACCGCTTTCATCACGGAATAGGATTGCTGAAGGCTTAGATTTATCACCTGTGTAAGCTACAAAGTGTTTAGCGCGTTTTAGGCCGGTGTGCTCACCGTTTTTGAAGTAAACCTGAACATGTCGGTAATCAATCTCGTAGCTCACCGCGTCTTCGTGTGAACCCGCCTCAAGAGGAAATAAAGTATCAAGCAACTGTTTCGCCATTTTCTGTTTTTCGAGTTGCTTGTCTGCTTTCACCATTTCGACGGCAAAGACAGCTTCAGCAATAAATGTTGAATGGTTTCTGTGAAGTTCTGTTTTGTCCAGTGTCAGCATATTCATAGTCTATCCCTCGTACGGCTTTAAATTTCATTTAGGTCAAACATCCCAATAGACCCTTTTCAAAATTGTTCTTTACTGTGTGGTTTCCATGTTTTTCATACTACTGTTATTTTTGAAACAATTTCACAACAAAAATTACACAGTGTGAATTTTACTAAATTGCTTTTTTACACACTCCTATTTTTAGGGGTAAAAAGAGTCGTAAGCCATTAATTTAAATAGACTTATGATCATAGAATATTCATTTTTACGTCTTGTTTGAATTTGTGTAATAACCGACCCCTACTAGCTTATTGTCGATAACTCGATAGTAAGTGTGCTTAGTTTCCACTTTGCTCGACAGCGGATTTAACCATCGATAGGTGTAAACGCCACGACCATTTTCTTTGGCTAGATTTAACATCTCAGTGAGAATCGGTTTATCGTCAGGACTTAGATTTTTACGCTGATTTTTCCATCTTTCAGGGTAAACACGTCGACCATGCGAGCTTCGATGACACTGCCATCCGGGTGCGTCGCAGAAAACGTAGATTCACTCACAGCGCGGTCACCGCACACAAAGTGGACAGGATCGCTCCAGGCTGCATCTGGAAAGTTCTGCCAAACCAATTCAAAGCTATTGCGAACGGCTTCGTACCCTTCGATAGTGTTTCCAAGTTCGCCTTCTCCTGCCACGGTGTGGAAGACACAGTCTTCGGTCATAAACGACATTAGCGCTTCAATATCATGGTTATTCCATGCATCACTAAAAGACTGTAAAAAGGCGGTGTCGACTTGGTTTTCCAGCACGAATGTCGCTGCATTGGTTTGCATATTCATATTCCAGAATCCTTTATGTTTTCGTTATTGGTTTAAATTTCAGTAGCTTTGCGCCACTTTTTTATTAGAGTGTTTAAACTAGATCTGTAAAAATTTAACAACTTGATAACAAGATTCATCACTCTAACTTCGAGTTACTTTATAAACAATCTTTAAGCTCACAGATTTCATCTTTTTATAAATTAATTGGTGTTCTAATTTTATTTATCTCGTAATCACTAGATCTATATGAGCTCTAAATAAAATCAGTAGAAATATTAGACTTTAGTCGAAATCAAAATCTTGATGGTACTTTCGGCCATACTGCTCAAGCTGGCGATCATGAGTATTCACTTGTAATTCAATATTACCCTCACCTTTATTCATTGCTTGATTGCTATCTAAATGAGCTTCGTTTTTTAAATCCGTTAGTTTCTCTTCGACATACTCTGTCGGTTCATTTAAAACATTCATGGATATTAACTCCTTTATCAGGTTTACTTTCACTGATGGAAGAATATGAACGGACACTAGACCGTTTGAATACTCTTTCTCATCATACAAAGGCTGAATGGCATCATTGCCACCTTCCTTAAATGGGTGAATGGAATACCACTTCTCCTTGCGTGGCTCTTGCTGATCACAATCAGCCACATTAAATATCTGAGTTTTGTTGAGATCACACGGCGAGCTAAAAACACTAACATTTTGATAATCAATAGCTTTTATAATATTGATACAGTCTTTACTTTGGCTATGACACACAGACCACAACGCATTGACCAGGTTATCTGTCCACTCAAGTAAACGGGTAGGAAACCCCTGTTTCTTGGCTAAACACATCAATAACCAATCGTTTATCTCGTGTGCACTCAACGAATGCCCGCCATAAACTCTCACGGTCGAGAGAATCTCTTGTTCGACACGGCGAATATTCTTTCGATTTGAGCGACCTAAGCTTGGCATTAGATTATTATTTTCATAATCACACACGTTATACATCAAACCACGTTGGTCACTGCATTTATTCATTAATGAATTAATTATTTTATACAACTCTTCGAGTGAGCTTATATAACGTTCATTGTTCACAGCATGCATGTAATAGGTCACTTAATTTAAATTTATTACAATTAAAAATTAACTATCATGGTTAATCAGTATCGTTACGAATGATTTTAAAAATGACAATAGGTATATGTCTTTATCAATGGCCATATATCCTCATCAATAACTAACAGTTATAAAACCATTAACTAAGGAGCAATTAGCTAAGGGTCGATTAATAAGGAACGACAAAGTTTATATAACTAAAACCACTTATATGTACAACAGTCATTTAATTCATGTTCTAACGTTTGACTAAGGATTATTGAAATACGGGTTGCCGGTATTCACTTAAGTACATTGCCAATACCCGTTAATATTGCCCGACCACATTCTCGATTGCACTTTCTCTAACACTCTCGAAAATACCATGGCCGGACAAACTTCCTACGACTTATACGTAATCTTTGTATTTATCTAGGAAACGAACCGGTGTTGATAGCGCATCTCGGCGGAACGGGTCGCCCAACTCCTGAGTACACATGATTTCAATGATGGTTGTTTTGCCTTCGTTCATCTGCATGTCGATGGCTTTTTGCAAGGTTGGACCTACATCTTCTAGCTTATCAACCGTGATACCTTCAGCGCCCATTGCTCGTGCAATCTCTGCAAAGCTTTGGTTTTCAAGTTCACCGGCAACAAAGCGTCGGTTGTAGAAGTCGACTTGGTTCTTCTTCTCTGCACCCCATTGACGGTTGTGGAATACCACAGCTGTCACTGGAATGTTATGGCGAACACATGTCATGGTTTCCATCAGGCTCATGCCCCACGCACCGTCGCCTGCATATGAAATAGCGGGACGATGAGGTGCCGCAGCTTTCGCACCAATGATGGTCGGGAATGCGTAACCACAGTTACCGAAACTCATTGCAGCAAAGAAGCTGCGTGGTTTTTCAAAGCGTAAGTAGCTGTTTGCCACTGAGTTGATGTTACCGATATCCGTCGAGACCATAACGTCTTCAGGCATCGCTTTTTCTAGCTCACGCAGTACTTGGCGTGGGTGTAGGTATTCACCACCAGAGAACGGAGTCTCGTGTGAGTTTTCCTCAATCATATCTAAGCTGAACGAGTCACGTTCGTGTGTCCACTCATCAAGCTCTTTTTCCCAAAGTGCTTTCTCTGTTGCGACTGTATCTTGGCGAGCGCCTTTGTTGTCATCACACAACAGTGCGCGGCCTTCCAATCTTTCAGATAGAGCAACCGCTGCTGCTTTTGCATCACCACAGATACCAACCGAAATCTTCTTAACCAGACCAAGCATCTTGTTGTCTGCATCAATCTGAATGATTTTCGCGTTCTTCGGCCAGTAGTCCATGCCATGTTGAGGCAAGGTACCAAATGGACCAAGACGTGTACCCAAAGCGATAACCACATCCGCTTGAGCCATCAATTTCATTGCTGCTTTCGAACCTTGGTAGCCTAAAGGACCACACCATAATGGGTGACTAGCAGGGAAAGAATCATTGTGTAGGTAGCTGTTCACAACAGGAGCACCCAGTCTTTCTGCCAGTGCCGCACACTCTTGAACTGCGTCAGCCATTACCACACCGCCACCAGAAATGATGACTGGGAATTTCGCTTCAGCTATCAGGTCTGCTGCTTCATTCAGAGATTTCTCGCCACCGGGACCACGGTCTAAACGCGCTGGTTTAGGGATCTCGGTTTGAGTTTCACCGTAGAAGTAGTCACGTGGAATGTTCAGCTGAGTCGGACCCATTTCGCTCATTGCGCGGTCAAAACATCGGCCTGTGTATTCCGCCATACGGTCTGGGTGCGTTACGTGTCCTTGATATTTAGTAAACTCTTGGAACATTGGAAGCTGGTTACACTCTTGGAAACCACCTAAGCCCATTGTTTTAGTGCCTGTCTCTGGCGTCACAATTACGACCGGGCTATGTGCCCAGAACGCAGCTGCAATTGCTGTTACACAGTTACTGATACCCGGGCCATTTTGCCCGATAACCACGCCATGGCGACCAGATACACGAGAGTAACCATCTGCCATGTGGGCAGCGCCTTGCTCGTGTACTACTGGGACCAATCGAATGCCAGCAGGAGCAAAGATATCCATTGCGTCCATAAATGCCGACCCCATGATGCCGAACATATCGGTAACATCATTAGCAACCATAGTTTCAACGAACGCTTCTGATGGTGTCATTGTTACTGTGCCGGAAACAACCGTACGTTTTTCTTGCTCGCTCATTCTTCCATTCTCCTTGAGTTAACCAAAATTTCATTTTTCGGAATGAATTGTCTCTTTTTCGAATTCATTTTCACCTTAGTAGTAGAATTTTTGCGCGTCAACTTTTTATATTAAAATGGAACAATTCATTCTAATTAATAAAACTGGATCACATTATTGGTAGTTTTTCGTACAAAAAGTGCCGTTAACTTAACCGGAGCTGTTAATAATCGATGACATATCGCGATAGCAGCGACAAGTGATGAGCTATATAGAGGGAAATATGATGAAAGAGGCGGAATTGGTACCAACGCAGCCGGTAAGTGTAAGAGAACGCTTTGGCATCGACAGCAACCTAACGGTGATGGCATTTGAACATGCGGGCGAATATGTTCCTAAAGTCGATCCTAACTACTGTTTCGACCCCGAAGTGACGTTGGCTATATTGGCGGGGTTCACCTCCAATCGTCGCACATTAATACAAGGCACGCACGGAACCGGCAAGTCGTCTCACATTGAGCAAATTGCCGCGAGATTGAATTGGCCGTGTTTGAGGATTAACCTAGACGGACACTTAAGTCGATTGGATTTCATAGGTAAAGACAGCATCGTCGTTAAAGACGGAATGCAGGTAACAGAGTTTAAAGAAGGCATTCTTCCTCAGAGCATTCAACAACCCATCGCACTGGTATTGGATGAGTACGACGCTGGTCGCCCTGACGTGATGTTTGTGATTCAACAGCTATTAGAACAAGACGGCAAATACACCTCTTTAGAACAAAACCGAGTGATCACGCCTCACCCTTCTTTCCGCTTGTTTGCAACCTGCAACACGCTTGGCTTGGGTAACTTCTCAGGTTTGTATTCTGGCACTCAAGTGCTTAACCACAGTCAGTTAGATAGATGGAACATCATCGCTACGCTCAACTATTTAGACCCACAACATGAAACCAAAATCGTGTTATCTAAGCTTCCGAAGCTGAATAATGAAAGTGGCCGACAACTGGTCGAAAAAATGATCGCCACCGCAGGGTTAACGCGTAACGGGTTTCGGGCTGGCGACCTTTCGACGGTGATGTCTCCGCGAACAGTGCTCACTTGGGCTGAAAACATCCAAATATTCGATGATGTAGCCACCGCATTTAGGTTGTCATTCTTGAATCGCTGTGAAGACGAAGAGAAAGAACTGGTTAGCGAATACTATTTCCGTTGCTTTGGTGAAGCCTTGGAAGCGCATACTCAAAATTATTCGCACTCGGAGTCGTAAACCATGGCCAATATTTCTTCTCAGCAGAAAAAGATCCTCGATATTGGTGTGTCTGTCGCCAGAGCAATCAGTGGTGAACTCGATCTGAACTATCGGGGAGAACGACTCTATAAAGGCAATAAGCCCTGTTATTACCAGTCCGCACATACTAACGATCTCACCTTTGTATCTCGCCACGAGCTAAAAAGCAGCAAGCTATCGATGCAAGGTAAGATCGATTCATCGGCACTGCGATTATTGCTTTCAGACGCTGACCTCCATTATTCATTGCGCCCTCAAAACGAAATAGAACGTCTGCTTTACGACTTCTGCGAACAGGTCCGAATTGAATCTCAAGTCCCGCCTTATCTAAAAGGCGTGACCACCAGTATCCAATTCAACTTTGCGTATTGGAGCAACCAATATCATCAAAATGGCTTTACCGAATCACGAATAGGCATGTTGCTGTTTACACTGATGCAAGTCATCTACACCCGCTTAACTGACGTTCCGGTGTCTGAGCCTATCGCTGAGACCATTGAATCGACTCGCGCCGGCATCGTGCCTACTTTTGGGCATAGCCTGAAACGCTTAAAACAACATAGAACCGACCAACAACAGTTTGCACACTGCGCCAACGAGTTGGCAACCCTTGCACAAGAGCTCATCAACCAAGAGCAAGAGAGCGATAACTCGGCTACGCCAAGCGTTGAAGAAGACATCAAGATCCTTGCGCAGCTTGCCCTTATCGTTGATGGCGACATTCAAGATCAAGACGTCGATACTGACATCACAGGCAGTAGTAAGGTGTTCGAGCTTTCGGGCGCGAATTATCAGGTCTTTAATTCAGAATTTGATCAAGTCATCGCCGCAGATAAACTCGTCAGGCGCGCCCTATTACTCGAACTGAGGCAGAAACTCACCGATGACATCATGGCGAGACAAGTCAACACTCGCCGTTTAGCCGCTATGCTTACTAGCTTTGTTGCCACACCACAGAGGAACCGACGTCAGGAGCATTTAGAAGAAGGCATTGTTAACGCCACGACCATCACCAAGCTCATCACTTCGCCATTAGATCGCACTGTCTTTCATCAACCTGACATCGGCGCATCTCATCAATGTGCCATCACGTTTTTGATGGATTGTTCAGGTTCAATGCAAAAGCACAGTCACAAGCTAAGTTTGTTGATGGACACCATTCTCAAATCTGTAGGATTGGCTGATATCCCATTTGAGATCATTGGCTTCACTACCAACAACTGGAATGGTGGCAAGGTCTATCGACGGTGGCTTAAACAAGGCCAACCAAAGCACCCAGGCCGCTTGAACGAAGTTCGGCACATCGTGTTTAAGGATTTTGATACGCATTGGAGACGATCTCGCCTTGGCATTGCGAGTCTTCGTAAAGCAGACATCTTTAAAGAGGGGATTGATGGCGAAGCGGTGCAGTTCGCTAGTCAGCGGTTGCAACAGCACAGTGCACAAAGAAAGGTTTTAATCGTGTTCTCAGACGGCTGCCCGATGGATACCGCCACCAGCACCGCCAACGATCAGTTCTATTTGGATAACCACCTCAAACAAGTGATTGAACGTGAGTCGATCAAAAACGGGATTGAGATTCATGGCGTGGGGATGGGAGTGGATTTGAGCCCATATTACCGCAACAACATTACCTTGGACGTACAAGAGAGCTGCTTGTTCGGGCTATGTAGGAGCATCTTTGAGATGCTAAAGCGCTGACGTGTCAGTGAGGAGGGTGTCATCAAGCATTAAACGAGAATCAAGCCCTTCTCCTTCAAAGATAATTTTGATAATGAAAACGTTCTAAGCCAAAAACAACGACCATGCAGAGACCGCCATCAAGTACCCACCAATCAACATCAATACAATAAACACTAGCTTTCTGAGTTGATCATTAGACAACGGCGGTGGGAAACGTCGAGCAAACATCGTGACAAGCGCTACCAAGGGAACAGCAATAGCAGATAACCACAGTATGCTCTGTTCCATGTCGCCTGCAGCGTAGACATTGACAGTACGTGACATCGACGTACAAGCGAACACCATCAGCAGTGTGCTTCGCACCAGATCGAGCGAAAAAGGTTGCCGATAGAGATGATAAACAATCGGTGGACCTGCCATCCCAAACAACCCTCCCGCTAAGCCAGAACTAAAACCAGACAACAAAAACGATACAGTTGCCGAACGATCCTTTCTGGTTTTAGGTTTGAACATAAAACTCAAACCTGCGAATAGCACCATCGCACCCAATAGTCCTCGGAGAATATGCGTTGCCGAATCGCTTAACTCGTCCAGCAAGTACACCCCCATCGAAACGCCGGGAATAATACCGATGACCAACACCACCAGAATCTTGAGTTCCCCAAGCAGTGGCTTACCCATCAACGCGACCAAGCAATTGAACAAGGTCACGATGCTAACCACAGCGGCAATCACGGGTAAAGAAACCAAATTAAGACTGACCGTTAAACCAATCACGATGATACCGAGGCCAAAACCCGTGACAGTTTGGAAGTAGGTACCCACCGCAATTGTGGCAAGAATAGCGAGTAAAACAGGTAACTCCATTAGCAGTCCTAGTTAGGTTGTTTTGGGGGTGAATATGAGAGCAAGATTCAGGAGCGAGATGTTAATACCTAAAATCAAATGTCGATTCATCTCTTTTTTCAGAATCAGCCGCCACGTCAGTCTTTGAATTTGCTGTTTTCCCTTGCTGCGCTTGTACCGCGGTCACCGCGATTACATTAAAGATGTCTTGTGCGCTACACCCTCTTGATAAGTCATTCGCAGGTTGATTCAACCCTTGTAACAGTGGACCAATCGCAACTGCCCCGCCTAATCTTTCCGCAAGCTTATAACCAATATTACCGGCTTCTAAATTGGGGAATATCAACACGTTCGATTGACCTTTCACCTCTGAATCTGGCAGCTTTTTCGCGGCAATCTCAGTCACAATCGCGGCATCGAGTTGAACATCCTGATCGACGGCGATTCCGGGACAACGCTGTTTCACTAGTTGAGCCGCGTTACGAACCTTATCGACCGATTCGTGCTTGGCACTGCCGTTGGTCGAAAACGACAGCATTGCGACTTTAGGTTCTTCCATCAGTAGCGTTTGAGCGCTGTTTGATGCGGCCACTGCAATCGATGCTAGCTCGGTTTCATTGGGGTTAATCACCAAACCACAGTCACTAAAAATCATGCCGCCTTTAAGATTATGGAAAGGCTCACACAACATCATCAGAAAGAAACTGGACACCAATTCACTGTTTGGCGCGGGGCCGATAATCTGAAGCGCAGCTCGCACCACATCAGACGTGGTATAAACCGCACCATTAACTGTGCCATCCACCAGCCCCTCTCTGACCATCAAATTGGCAAAAACGAGTGGGTCTAGAACCAGCTCTAGCGCATCATCGTAAGTCATACCTTTCGCTTTTCTTAATGTATACAACCGCTCAGCGAGCACTTCTTTGAGTGATGACGCCTGTGGGGAAACAATATGAATGCCTACAAGATCAATGTGATGCAATTCTGCAGCAGCGATGATCGCTGGTTCATCCCCGACTAAGGTGATGTAAGCGAGCTGTTTGTCTATCGCCATTCTTGCGGCTGCTAGTACTCGCGGGTCCTCAGCTTCACTCAAAACCACTCGCTTACGATCTAAGTGAGCCTTGTCAATAATCCGTTCAATCGCCTTCATCTTAAATTCCATTTATTGAGATTAATTGTTCCATAATTTATATTTATATTATTGAAATAATAAAAAAGGTCAAATTTTATTCAGATAATTGAAGAATAATGATTTGGTATGTACACTCTTAGGCATAGACATATCGCAAGGATGGATCATTATATGCAAACAGAAACACCACCAGTTCAAGGGGATACACCGACTCTCCGACTTTTTTCACTATTAGAGGTGATAGCGCAAAAAGACGAGTTTATTTCTCTTCAAGGATTAGTCGAAGAAACTGGACTGCCAAAACCTACGCTGCACCGAATGCTTCAGCAGTTAGAAGCGGCAGGCATTATTCAAAGAGACGGCGATGAGAAGCACTACAGCTCAGGTATTCGACTCAGAAAACTTGCCGAAAACCTATTGTTGAATAGCACCATGCACAGTGCCCGACGCACTATTCTTGAAAACCTGAGAGCAGAAGTTGGTGAAAGCTGTAACCTAACGGCGCTATCAAGTGGCGAGATCATCTATCTTGATCGCGCAGAAACTGAAGCACCCCTTCGTTTTCATCTACACCCAGGCTCTCGCGTCCCAGTGCATTGCTCAGCAAGCGGAAAACTATTTTTGGCGCACATGTCTAAGTCACAGCGCAGACGATTAATTGAAAATGTGCCTCTGACTCAATACACAGTGAACACCATTACAGACTATTCGATGTTAGAGAAAGACATCGAAGAAGCGAAAATCCAAGGCTTTGCTATTGATGATGAAGAGTTTTTGCCAGGCTTAGTCTGTATCGCTGTGCTGATACCCTCACCAACAGGTCAATCAAACCTAGGCCTAGCGATACAAGCACCTGTGATTCGAGTGAAACCGGACGAAGCAATAAAATTCTTGCCCGCACTTCAAAAAGCAGCAAAAGCATTAGCGAAGATAGAAGCAGACAACTGGGCGCAAGAATAACCTTGGCAGGCTAAAGCGAATCATCAGCACTGCATAGACATCAACTCAATAACAGCACCAACACGTGTTAAGTAATCATCAAGAAGGAATCACATGCTAGAAATTAATAACCAGCGCTTACTCTCTTTTATGGTGACAGAAGCGAATAACGCGGTTGCCGTGACCAATCCAGCAACGGGTGAACTCATCGGGCACGCACCGGTATCATCAAAAACAGAGTTAGCGAGCGCGATTGAACGAGCTCATTTAGCACAGAAAGAGTGGGCAAAAATTCCTGCTAAATCTCGTGCTGCACTGCTTCATCGTTGGCACCAGCTGATCCTTGAAAACAAAGATGACCTTGCTCGAATCATGACAATGGAACAGGGTAAGCCGTTAGCCGAAGCGACAGGCGAAGTGGTGTATGGCGCGAGCTTCATTGAGTGGTTTGCAGAAGAAGCAAAGCGCACTTATGGGGATTCCATTCCTAGCACAGTCGCTGGCAAACGCTTGGTGACCATCAAGCAGCCTATTGGTGTCGCATGTGCGATTACGCCATGGAACTTCCCGATTGCAATGATCACTCGTAAAGCGGCTCCTGCCTTAGCTGCGGGTTGTAGCTTTGTCGTGAAACCTTCGGATGAGACACCGCTTTCTGCGTTTGCTGTGGTTGAACTGGCTTATCAAGCGGGTATCCCTAAGGATCTACTTCAAGTCGTTCTTGGTGAAAGCCCTGAACAAGTGGGCAACCTATTCACTTCGCATCCGTTGATCAAAAAAATCTCTTTCACTGGGTCGACCCGTGTGGGCAGCATTTTGATGGCTCAAGCTGCAAAAGGCATCAAACGCACCTCTATGGAGCTTGGTGGCAATGCACCTTTTATTGTGTTTGACGATGCTGACATCGACGCGGCCGTTCAAGGCGCAATGGCGTCGAAGTTCCGTAATGCAGGTCAAACATGTGTCTGTGCGAACCGATTCTACGTTCACAGTAAAGTGTACGATGAGTTTGTGGCTAAATTCGATCAAGCGGTTCAGCAGCTTAAGATTGGTAACGGTTTAGATGAGGGTGTCACGATTGGACCTGTTGTCAGCCTGAATGCGAAGAACAACATCCAAGCTTTGATAAACCGAGCGATTGAACAAGGTGCTGCGCCTGTAACGCCAACTCAGGAGCTTAATGGGCTTTTCATTCAGCCTGTTGTTCTTAAAGATGTAAAACACAGCATGGACATCGTTCAACAAGAGATATTTGGCCCAGTCGCGCCTGTGATGAAATTCGACACGGACGAAGAGCTTATCGAGATGGCCAACGATACCATTTATGGATTAGCGTCGTACTTCTACAGTCAGAACATTCATCGAGTATGGAACATCGCAGAGGCACTTGAGTACGGTATGGTGGGTATTAATGATGGCCTGATCTCAACCGAAGTCGCGCCTTTCGGTGGCGTGAAACAATCAGGTATTGGCCGTGAAGGTGCGAAAGAAGGCATCGATGAGTACATGGACATTAAGTATCTTTGCTTTGGCGGAAAATAAGGTTGGTAGTAACTAAGTTCTGGCAGTGATTAGGGCTCGGAAATAATTAAGTCTTAGTGATCACTAACCTGACCCACTTTCCACCTTTCCCTTCACAAAAATGAATCAAAAAAAAGCCGCGCTATAAAAGCGCGGCACCTTGGGCTCGGTTAAAGGGGGGGGGGCTTTTTTTAGTATTTTACATTCTCTATTTTTGTTATTCGGTTGCTTCGCTATTCCTGTGCTTTCAGTTTTAGACGCATCGCGTGCAGTACTGGCTCGGTGTAACCGCTCGGCTGAGCACAGCCTTCGAATACCAACTGACACGCCGCTGAAAATGCAATGCTGTTTTCAAAGTCAGGCGCCATGTTACGGTAGCTCTGGTCGCCAGCGTTTTGCTCATCCACCACTGCGGCCATGCGCTTCATGGTTTTCATTACCTGAGCTTCCTCGCAAATGCCGTGACGTAACCAGTTCGCAATATGTTGGCTTGAAATACGCAGCGTCGCTCGGTCTTCCATCAAGCCGACATCGTTAATATCAGGTACCTTCGAACAACCAACGCCTTGATCAATCCAACGAACCACATAACCCAGAATACCTTGTGTGTTGTTATCCAGCTCACTTTGAATATCTTGCGCAGTCAGCTTTTGGTTGCCCAGTAGCGGGATAGTAAGAATATCATCAACATTGGCTCTCACTCGCTCACGAAGCTCTTTCTGACGGCTTGGTACACTCACCTTGTGATAGTGCAGCGCGTGCAAAGTCGCGGCGGTTGGAGAAGGAACCCAAGCAGTATTAGCACCCGCTTGTGGATGTCCGATTTTCGCATCCATCATCTTCGCCATGTTGTCTGGCTCTGGCCACATACCTTTACCAATCTGGGCTTTACCTTGCAGGCCACAAGCTAAGCCAAGATCAACGTTTTGATCTTCGTATGCGCCAATCCAAGTCATGGTTTTCAGCTGTGTTTTAGGAGCGAATGGTCCCGCTTCCATACTGGTGTGAATCTCATCACCCGTTCGGTCTAAGAAACCTGTGTTGATGAACACAACACGATCTTTAGCCGCTCGAATACATTCTTTAAGGTTAACCGAAGTACGACGCTCTTCGTCCATGATGCCAACTTTGATCGTGAATCGATCTAGCCCTAATGCATCTTCAATGCGACCAAACAGCTCATTGGTGAACGCGACTTCTTCAGGACCATGCATCTTAGGTTTTACGATGTTGATACTGTTCGCAGTCGAGTTTTGGTACGCGCTGTTGCCTTTTAAATCATGCATCGCAATTAACGAAGTGATCATGCCATCCATAATGCCTTCAGGCACTTCATTACCTTCGGCATCAATAATCGCAGGGTTAGTCATCAAGTGGCCGACATTACGGATGAACAACATGCTGCGGCCTTTTAGTGAAATCTCACCACCCGTCACGCTGGTGTATTGGCGATCGGGATTAAGGTTACGAACAATAGTTTTGCCGTTTTTCTCTAGTGATTCTTGCAGATCACCTTTCATCAAGCCTAACCAGTTACGGTAAGCCAATGCTTTGTCTTCACCATCAACTGCAGCAACCGAGTCTTCGCAATCCATAATGGTTGTTAGGGCAGCTTCGACCAATACATCTTTAATACCCGCCACATCAACGCTACCAATCGGTGCGCTTGGGTCAATTTGAATTTCGATGTGCAGATTATTGTGTTTAAGAAGAATGCACGAAGGGGAACTTGCGTCACCTTGATAGCCAATGAACTGGTCGCTATCAATGAGAGTGACTTCTTCGCCGTTATCGAGTGTCGCTATGAGCTTATTGCCGATGCTAGCGTTACTGATGCTGTATTTGGTCACGTCTTTATGAGAGACACCGTTTAATGGCGCTGCATCATCAAGGAACTCACGAGCATAAGTCACTACTTTAGCGCCACGAGCAGGGTTAAAGCTTCCGCCCTTTTCCGCGCCATCACTTTCACTGATCACGTCCGTTCCGTAGAGCGCATCATATAGACTGCCCCAACGCGCATTGGCTGCGTTAAGTGCAAAGCGTGCGTTCATGATTGGCACCACAAGCTGCGGCCCTGCTTGTGTTGCGATCTCAGGTTCTACGCTGGCTGTCGTCACTTGAAAGTCATCGCCTTCAGGAACCAAATAACCGATCTGCTGTAAGAACTGTTTGTACTCTACAGGATCTAGCGTTTGCCCGGCACGCTCTTGGTGCCAAACGTCAATTTGATGTTGAAGATCTTCACGCTTGATAAGCAATGCGCGATTTTTTGGCGCCAAATCTTCAAGAATGGTTGCAAATGATTGCCAAAAGTCTTCAGCGACAATGCCTGTTCCAGGAATCACCTGCTCATTAATTAATTGGTAGAGGGTGCTATCAATGTTCAAGCTTCCCTGTTGAATACGACTGCTCATAAAATCTCTCTCAAACTAATTGATGGCTACTCAATAAATTTTCGTGACTAGCTCAAATTTACTTTACTGATTTAAACTTACTTAACGGACATGAATTTAGCTAATTTATGCCGGTTATATTGGATATTCATATAAAAAATACCCTACAAACTATGTTATTCCGTCACTCCACTCTCGATTTCGTTAGCGACACTTTTAATCAAACGACGCATCCACTGATGGTCTGGATTGGTTTGTAACAATGGACTCCACGCCATCTTCACCTCAAAGGGTTCAATCGCAAATGGCGCAGGCTTGATCAACAATCTAGGATTATTGCGCTGCAGTTGAGCTGCTTTGGTAGGAATAGTCAGGATAAGGTTCTTCTGCTGAGCGAAGAGAATCGCCGACAAATAGTGTCGAGTAAACACCGTGATGTTACGGGTTTTACCGATGCGCATTAATGCCTCATCTATCCAACCAAGCTTTTGTGCTTCACTTGGGTTTATTCCCACTCCCGTTCCCATACCTGTCTTACTTACCCAAATATGTTGTGCCTTTAAATAAGACAAAATATCGAAGTTGTCGGCGATCGGGTTGTCACAACTAAATAGGCAAGAAAACCCGTCGTGCCAGAGGCTCATCTGGTGAAACGACTGAGGAATATCGTCAAATCGGTTGATAATTATATCAACGGTACCTTGCTCTACATCCTGATAGCTCACATCACTTGGCGTCATTATATCCAGTCGTATTTTCGGTGCTATCTCGCTCAGTTTTTTCAATAGCGGCTGAATAATGGTCGACTCTGCATAGTCACTCGCCATGATACGAAACACGCGTTCACTGTCTTCTGCATTAAACTCTGTGGTCGGCTGCAGTGTCTTCTCTACATTCGCCAAGATGTTTCGAATCAGTGGCTGCAACTTGTGCGCGCGTTCGGTCGGTATCATCCCTTCACTTGTTCTCACTAATAGCGGGTCTTCAAACAGATCACGCAATCGGCGAAGGCCATTACTCATGGCTGGTTGAGTAATACCCAATTGATTTGCTGCTCGTGTAACGTTTCTTTCACGTAGCAACATGTCTAAATACACAAGCAAATTAAGGTCTATACGAGCAATATTCATAAGAAAAATACCGAATATAATAACTATAAATTAACAAAATTATCACATGCGTGGTTATTCTTTGTCCATAGCAAAGTTTTAATCCAAGCCAATTTGGCAACCATACCCCACGTGAAACTAAGGAATAGTTATGTCGCAAATTACACAAGATATCGAAATGATTGAAGTTGCAAAAAGCGCTGCTGGTGCTCCATGGGATGCAATTAACCCTGAATCTGCTGCTCGTATGCGAGCTCAAAACAAATTCAAAACAGGTCTGGATATTGCGCAATACACGGCAGATATCATGCGTGCAGACATGGCGGCTTACGACGAAGACAGCTCTCAATACACTCAGTCTCTGGGTTGCTGGCATGGTTTCATCGGCCAACAAAAGCTGATTTCTATTAAGAAGCACTTTGATGGCAAGACTGACCGTCGTTACCTATACCTTTCTGGTTGGATGGTTGCTGCACTTCGCTCTGACTTTGGTCCACTTCCAGACCAATCAATGCATGAGAAAACATCGGTTGCAGGCCTAGTAGAAGAACTATACACATTCCTGCGCCAAGCCGATGCTCGTGAACTGGGTGGTTTATTCCGTGAGCTAGACGCTGCACGTGAAGCGGGCGACGTTAACCAACAAGACCTTATCCAAGACAAAATCGACAATCACGTAACACACGTGGTGCCAATCATCGCCGATATCGATGCAGGTTTTGGTAACGCAGAAGCGACCTACCTAATGGCTAAGCAGATGATTGAAGCAGGCGCATGTTGTCTACAAATTGAAAACCAAGTTGCCGATGAGAAGCAATGTGGTCACCAAGACGGCAAAGTAACGGTTCCACACGCTGACTTCCACGCAAAACTTCGCGCACTTCGTTACGCTTTCCTTGAACTAGGCATCGACAACGGCGTTATTGTTGCTCGTACCGATTCTCAAGGTGCTGGCCTAACAAAAGAAATCGCAGTAGTGAAAGAGCCGGGCGACCAAGGTGATATCTACAACTCATACCTAGATGTTGAAGAGATCGATGTTGCAGATATGGCAGAAGGCGACGTTTGCTTTAACCGTGACGGCAAGCTAGTTCGACCTAAGCGTCTACCTTCAGGCTTATACCAATTCCGCCAAGGTACTGGTGAAGACCGTTGTGTATTCGACTGTATTGAAGCAATCAACGCGGGTGCTGACCTACTATGGATTGAGACTGAGAAGCCACACATCGGTCAAATCAAAGAGATGATGGACGGCGTACGTGAAGTTCACCCTAATGCGAAGCTGGTTTACAACAACTCTCCATCATTCAACTGGACGCTAAACTTCCGCCAACAAGCATACGATGCGATGGTAGCAGAAGGTAAAGATGTTTCAGCTTACGACCGTGCTAGCCTAATGAGTGCTGAATATGACGAAACTGAATTGTCTAAACGAGCTGATGACAAGATTCGCACATTCCAAGCGGATGCATCTCGTGAAGCGGGTATCTTCCATCACTTGATTACTCTACCGACTTACCACACTGCAGCGCTGTCAACCGACAACCTTGCAAAAGAATACTTCGGTGACCAAGGCATGCTGGGCTATGTTGCAAATGTTCAGCGCAAAGAGATACGCCAAGGCATCGCTTGTGTTAAACACCAAAACATGTCTGGTTCAGACATCGGTGATGATCACAAAGAATACTTCGCGGGTGAGAATGCACTAAAAGCCGCGGGTGAAGCGAATACGTCTAATCAATTTGATTAACCGCTAACGCTAAAGCCTCCCCCGTCCTTCTCTCTTACTTAGGTAAGATCCGGGGGAAGGCTTTGAGATAAAGCTTGTACTGCCAGCTTTATCTCAAAGCCTCAGATTTGTGTTCCACACCACGGTTAACCGAACAACTTCTGTTTAAGCTAACTGTATACATATTTGTTCAGATTCCTATTTGTTGAGAGTGCCTATGACTTCAATACCTACACACCTACAAGATGCAAAAACACTGTTATCAGAGAATGGTTTCGCGACGGGTGATACTTGGTATCACGGCACATCTTCAGCTTTATTGGCTTCGATTCAAGGCCAAGGTTTAAAACGTTCTGGAGACAAAGCGCTCAACGAAGCAGCTTCAAAAACTATGGCAACCATCGGCAACAACTACACCGAATCGGTTGAGCCAGTGTTTCTCACCCAGAGCAAAGAACTGGCATATTACTGGGCTCAACAAACCGTTCGTGAGCGAGGCGTTCGCTTCGAAGGTGAAGAACAGCCTATCGTATTAGCGGTAAACTTATCTGAAAAGCAACGTGCCAAAGTAAGACCGGACGTAGGAGCAATGAGTCTATTGATGATGAGTGTGGGCGAGCAATTCATGTCTCACCTCACTGAAATTTATCAAGCCAATAACATTGCAGGCCCCGACATCGAGCTTCGCACTGCTGATCGCATGGACTACCTCAATAAACTCGGTATGGCCTACATTGATGAAGACATCAGCCGTGCTTGTGTTCAGGAGTTAGCTGAGCCCGAGTTGGCCGACTGAAAACGTTCAACAAATCAGTCTTCTTAAAAACAAAAATGGCTCCCAACACGGAGCCATTTTTATTTGCTATCAGCCTATCTCACAAGACACTGGCACATCTAGATTATGAGCACAGAAGACCTTTCTGTGCAGGTTGCGTCATTTCGATGTCACCTTGTAGAGAACGGTAAACGATGGTGTTCCACACTTCACCATTATCCATTTCAAACTCAATAGCGTAATTCAAACCCGCGACAACCTGAGTTCGAACACTCAAGATCTGCTTGAGATCAGCTGAAGTGTTCATTTGGCTAAGAACTGCGTTTAAAGCTTGCTTGGCTTCTGGTGTTATCTCACTTTTCGACCAACCACCCGTCAGGTTTTTAGTGCTGCAGATGGGGTTCGCATTCTCTTGCGGTTGAGTTGGTACCTCTGATTTCTGACTACACCCAGCTAACGCCACGACACTAAACAAGGTTGCTGTTCCAAGTAATGATGTTAATCGTACGTTCTTCATAAATTCTCTCTACCTCAATCATTTACGAGGGATTACTCGCAATAATGTTTCATATGCAGGCAAGCTTAAACCTCGAATGTCATCACTTCATCAGAGATTATGGTGTAACTACTCTATAAACACAGGAGATTGTCAGGAAAACAAGACGAGCACTGGAGCTCTGCTTTTATCCACCTGATATTTAAATCATTAAAATGAATAGCGAGAGAATAAGCGAGTAATAATACAGACATAATTAATCAGATAATTACATACTTCACACCAAAAACATTCCTATCACGATTAATAAGATGAGCTCATCTTGATGTGGATTATGATATTGGTTCAAAAAATAGATATTTGAAATTATTTTATAAATCCAAAAGTTTATGCTCGACTTAATCATGTCTGATTTTAAAACTGTGATCCAACCCTACAAGTTGTTGATAATAATGTATTTTGTTCATCTTTGAATTCATTCAAATATGGAAAATCTTTATTGTTGAGGGTGAGTGCAAGTAGTAAAATCTCGCCCGATTATGCAACTTACTTCTCACACCATGGACACAAGTAAAGTTACGATTGGCTCTCTCAAAGTAACGTAACTTCAAACACATACCTAAAATCAGTGTCCTATAGATAGTGCAGATCAAATAAAAATAATTATATAAACCTAGGCTAGGTTAAACATGAAATTAACGTCGTCTTTAGGCTCACTGTTGGCTAGCAGTCTGTCTATCGAAATAAAACAGCGAGCGCTGATAGAGCTCGTCATCAGCACTTATCAGCCACATGAGCGCACTGAGCTTTTTCAAAGCGTGACTGAATATCGTAGAAGCCAATTAGAATTGCTTTTCCCAGAGCATCAAAACAAAAGCTACTCTGTATTGTTTGAGGTGATGGACTACCGCGATCTGATTCTGCGCTATCCAAATACACTATCTGCAGAGATTGCTCTTCTAGAGCAGGCTGTAGGGCAGTGCTATATGCATTGGCTAGATTTCTGGTGTGAGTGTGAAATTGCTGCGATCAAAGCAAAATCTCCATTAAATCCAAGCTCCATTTCTCATGTCGACCTCCCTATCAATGACAGTGCTTATTACGGTGCGATCATCGAACAGATAGAACATGAGCCACTTTTGGTACAAACACCGAGTCACCCACAAGGAATGTCAATCAGCGATGCCATTGCTTTAAGCAATCTCGAGGTGTTCATCAAGGGCGAGAAATGGTTTGAGATGCTGCCTTTATTACACCTTTCTCAGGCAGGTAAGCATTTTATTCTGCTCAAGCATCCAGTCGATGAAGCCTTTCCAACACTGGTTTCCTCTGCGCTGATTCAAGACTGGTCTAAGAATGACACTTGGCTAAGTTACGCACCGCCGTTCAGCAATGAGCAATGGCAATACTGTTTACCCAATTACGGCTACGATGAACTCGCAGGGTTACAACTTTTCACACCGCCTACACTGTCAAAATGTTACTCTCTCCCAGAATTTGACCAACAATTCCAGTTACAATTGTCCGACAAATATGCCCTGTGTGAGGTGTTACGTCTGACAGTAAGTGGCAATACCCAACAAAAGCTCTATTTCCTCTACCTTTCTCAAAAAGAGCTGATGAGTGTGTTACACCAAATAGGCTATAAGATTGGCTTCACTATTATCGAGCAACCTTTCATGCTTCAGTTTTATCAAACCATTGATTCCAATGCATACTTCCATTCTGGATATTGCGAATTAAATGACGATGGCACGACAATTTATCGTGGATTCTGGAATTTTGAGATGATGGTAAAAGCGTTCAATAATGTCGATTTTCGAAGCTACAAACGCGCAGTGCGAGAAAGCAGAAAGTCATTAGAAAAGTCGCGCTCGGCAGGAAAAACTAGCTCGGTGAAAAAGGATGAACATGTTTGATTTCGGCCTAGAGGCGATCATCTATGCAAAAGCAATCACACTGCTTGCAACCGTGGCTGTGGTTGTCATGTGGTTGTTCTATTACTGCTATCGCCTGAAACAGAAGAACGAAGTGATCGCAGGGACACACCATGCCCCTTACATCGCGTATTCGATCTGCATTGTTGCGTGGATCAGCAGTAACGCTTATTTCCATACCGACTTATTACCGGAACTTGGGGCCTCGGCCGCCGTGTTCGCCGCAAAGTTTGCCAACCTCGCCTCGTTCTTTGCGTTTGCCTTTGCCTATTACTTCTCGTGCAAACTCGCCGCTGAACAACGTAATGGTAAGGTTCATGTGTGGCAGCAAGCCATTTTCGTCACCCTGACCGTCTACTCCTTCTTTATCAATTTAAGTCCGGGGTTAACCGTTGAACACGTCACCATTGCAGGCCCAAGCCAGTTCGTGATTGAGTTTGGCCCGCATACGCCGTACTTCTTTATTGGGATGATTAGCTTTGTAGTGCTAACACTACTCAACCTGGTGGCCATGCGCGCCAACAGCAGCAAGCTTACCTTAGCCAAAACCAACTATATGATCGCCGGCATTTTAGTCTTCATGCTGTCTACTGCGACGATCCACCTAGGCATGACCTACTTCTTGCGTGATTTCTCGCTCACTTGGCTGCCACCAGCTTTGTCGATAAGTGAAATGTTGTTCGTTGGCTATGCCCTGCTGACCTCGCGCTTCTACAGCGTGAAATACCTGGCGTACATGAGCCTAAATGCGATGTTGGTTTGTGCTATTTTGGTGATCCCTTTTGGCGCGATATTTATCCCGCTGACAGATGACAGTCAATGGCTCGTTGCTATCCCAATCTGTGCGATTATCGGCATCACTTGGCATGTTCTCTACAAACGCGTAAGCCACTACGCCTCCTTCTTTATCTACGGAAACAAGAAAACGCCAGTACAACAGATCCTCGCGCTAGAAGAGGATTTCAAGCTTTCAATTGATGATGCAATGCGTCGTTTGGGTAGCCTACTGCAAATTCCAGAAGATAAGCTACGTCTAGTTAACAGCAACTACAACGAAACCTTCTACGAAGATTATCTGTCTACTAACAAGTCCGTTTTAGTGTTCGATGAGTTGTCTCAGGAGCTTGATTACACCGCACCAGCCAAGCGCTCAATCAAAGCCCTGTATGACAAAATGAGCTCCAACGATACCGCTTTGGTGATGCCTCTATTCGGCCAGGGGAAATCGGTCACGCACTTGTTAGTATCGTCACACAAGAGCAACGATAAGATGTTCTCTAACGAAGAGATCTCTGCACTGCAAACCTTGTTAACTCGTGTACAAAGCACCATTGAAGCCGATAGACGCATTCGCCAAAGTCGCGCGCTTGCTAATTCTATCGCACACGAAATGCGTAACCCGCTGGCTCAAGTGCAGCTGCATTTTGAGGTGTTAAAACAGCACATTGATAACCAAGCCCCAGCTAAACAAATCCTAAAGGATATTGAGAATGGCCAAGCGGCGATTCAACGCGGGCGACAACTGATTGATATCATCCTGCGCGAAGTCAGTGACAGTACGCCTGAACACGGCCCTGTGGCCATGACCTCTATCCACAAAGCCGTAGATCAAGCCGTAAGCCACTATGGTTTTGAGAATGAAAAGATCATTGAACGCATTCGTTTACCACAACACGCTGATTTTGTAGCAAAGCTCAATGAAACCTTATTCAATTTCGTTATTTTCAACCTGATACGTAATGCAATCTATTACTTTGATTCTTATCCAGAAAGCCAAATTGAGATCAGCACCAACACAGGGCCTTACGAGAACGTTCTGATATTCCGAGATACCGGCCCTGGCATTGACGAAGCCATTGCACATAAGATCTTTGATGACTTCTTCTCTTACCAAAAAAGCGGTGGTAGCGGCCTAGGGCTTGGCTATTGCCAACGTGTGATGCGTTCATTTGGCGGCCGAGTTGAGTGCCACTCTAAACTTGGGGAGTTTACTGAGTTCCACCTGTACTTCCCGGTAGTACCCAATGCACCCAAAGCAGACGCACTTCGTACGCCTTACTTCAATGATTGGAAAAGTAATCAAACCACAACTGAAAACAAACCCAACGCAGAAGTTAAGCCAGATAACCAAGCGGAAACGCAAAGTTCAGAGCCAACAAGTACGCTAACCCCAGAGAACCATTTGGCTCCAACCGTGCTTATCGTCGATGATAAAGAAGTGCAACGCACGCTTGTTCAGATGTACCTGAGTCGACTTGGCGTAAATAGCTTACAAGCTAAAAACGGCGAGAATGCCGTCGAGCTGTTCAAAACACACAAGGTCGATTTGATCTTAATGGACGTACAAATGCCGATAATGAATGGTTTTGACGCAAGCCAAATTATCAAGGCACGCTCTCCTCAAACGCCAATCATTGCTTTGTCTGGCGAATCAGGACAACACGAGTTAGATATGATCAGCAAACTGATGGATGGTCGCCTAGAGAAGCCAACCTCTTTGAAGGCACTGCAACACGTACTGAACAACTGGCTAGAGAAAGGCTGTGCCTCGAATGCTTCCAAAGAAACCGAAGATGAAGAGTAAATTCAGGAAAACACGAATCGCCATTTTTCCAGTTGATTACTGTCTGCCTCACAACTTTCCTTTAATTATTCATCAAAAAGCCAGCCGAACAAGGCTGGCTCTATCAGAACTAAACGCTCTAATTAATCTAAAAGTGAACGAACATAATCAGCGATTTCTTGGTTTTGGCAATGCTCAAAGAAGCATTGTTGGAAACGTTCGCTGCCAACCGCTGTTTTCACTAGATCTTGGTCGATGGCTCTCAGAGAATCAATAAAGTTATCTTTTACCACCGCCGCTTTCACTTCATTCAAAATTGCTGCATTACGTTGCTGTGGTTCTGCACGCTCTAGTGGATACCCATTACCACGCTCGCCTGTGAACGCTTTTTCAAAGATATAACGAATGTTGAGTTCACCTGCCCAGCCAAAGCCTTTAGCAAAAGCGAGAGCGAGAGCATTACCGTTGTTAATTTGGTTAAACAAGAAAGCATCTGATGGCTCTAGGCAGTAACCACAAACCACCCCCGGATGCAGGTTCAGTGACATCAAAGCACCTTGGCCAGTGCCACATCCTGTCACAACAAAGTCAACAGCCTTTGAGTTAATCAGAATGCTCGCCATAATACCTAGATGAATATACGTTAAGTGGTGATCGTTCTCGTCTGTCATTCCTAGGTTGAAGACATCGTGACCAAAACCACCAGCAACTAACTCTAGTTCAGCTGATACCATAGCATTTTTGCCTGCTTGACTGTTTTCCATCATTAAAGCGATTTTCATTTATCTTCTCCTGCAAGATTGCTGCAAACTCAAAATTTAGAATAAAAAACTAATTAGCGTGCTAACCAACCACCGTCAACAGCAATGGTATAGCCATTAATGTAATCCGATGCTGATGATGCTAAGAACACACAAGGACCTGCGATATCTTGCGGTTTACCCCAACGTTCAGCCGGAATACGCTCAAGAATCGCTTGATTACGCTCAGCATCTTCACGCAGAGCTTGAGTATTGTTCGTTTCCATATAACCGGGGGCTATCGCATTCACGTTGATATTATCGCGCGCCCATTCGTTCGCCATCGCACGTGTCACGCCCATCACAGCACTTTTTGAAGCCGTATAAGAAGGAACTCGAATGCCACCTTGGAATGAGAGCATCGATGCAATGTTAATGATCTTTCCGCCAGTACCTTGAGCCTTAAACTGCTTTGCAACAGCCTGAGACATAAAGAACACTGTCTTGGTGTTCACGTTCATTACGTCATCCCAATCTTGCTCTGAGAACTCAATAGCATCTTGGCGGCGAATAATTCCTGCATTGTTCACGAGAATGTCGACTTGGCCAAACTCAGCCAAAGTGCGCTCTATAACCCCTGGAATGCACGCTTGATCGAGAAGATCAGCACTCACGTTTAAGAACGAATGGCCTGCTGCACTCATTTTTTTAATAGTCTCTTCAGGTTCTGTTCGGTTAACACCGACAACCATACAACCAGCTTCCGCTAGGCCTAATGCTATGCCTTGCCCAAGACCCGTATTGCAGCCAGTCACTATCGCTACTTTACCTTCCAGACTGAATGACTCTAAGATCATGCTCGCTTCCTCAATTACATTGGATTCATTGCGTATCGTTATTACCAATAATTAAATCATACAATAAGATGTAAATACGAGAGCGACGTTGTAGAAGTTCGATCTTGCACCAAAATCAGTCGAACAAGTGAAACGGCACCACAAACTAAATGAATAGGGGAAAGTGATTTGAAGACGAGAAACCTATAACCCACTATGAACAATGAGTTCGAAGATCACCCAAACCAGATATTTTAGGGATTTGGCAACAATTCCATGATTTAAAAGAGTAAAAGGGTTATACATAATAATGTGTTATCTAAATTACTGAAATTATCATGACGCTCAAAGAGATCCTTAAAATTCCCAATGTCCGCTACTTCTTGATGTTTAGAAGCAGCTACTTTGCGCGTTTTTACTACCCTATATTCACACTACTTTATTTAGATTACGGGTTAACCCTGTCTCAATTCGCGATGCTCAATGTAGTTTGGGCGGCCACCATTGTGCTTGCTGAAGTACCGTCGGGTGCATTCGCCGATACCTTAGGCCGCAAGAAACTGGTGGTGCTGTCTTCGATTGTGATGTTTGTTGAGATCGCAATGATCGCCTTAGTGCCAACCGGAAACCCCGACTTGGTGTTCATAGTCTTTCTGATTAACCGGATTCTCAGTGGCTTAGCGATGGCACTGGCCAGCGGCGCCGACGAGGCATTGGCTTACGACACCTTAAAAGAACAAGGTAATGAAGAGTTGTGGCCGCGAGTGCTGCAAATCCAGCTTCGTGTCGCCTCAACGGTCGGTATCTTTGTCACGCTGATTGGTGCGGCGATGTACGACGTGAACTTTATGACGAACATCTTTCATTTCCTTGGACTAGCCGAACCAGAAAGCACTAAAGACCTGATGCGTATTCCTGTGTTCGCCACCCTATTTGTAGCGATGATCGCCATCTATGCCGCGATTAATATGCGCGAAGAGAAAAAGGTGATGCCAAGCGACCAAACCAAATTGGCAACCACCATCTCAAGTCTTAAATTGACGATCGATGCGGGTAAATGGGTATTCGCTACACCTTACGTGCTGTTCATCTTGCTCTACTACAGCCTATTCGAACACACCTCACGCATGTTCCTAACCATGAACAGCCAATACTATCTGGCGATTGATATTCCAATTATCTACTTTGGTTTTATTGGTGCGGGTATAAGTTTGCTTAAGATTATATTGGCAGGACAAAGCCGAAGATTAGCAGAGAGTATTGAGCCTAAAACCTTCATTGTGGTCATGGGTTTAGCAAGCATGGCGACTTATTACTGGATCAGTTTAGGTTGGTCGATTTACGGGGTCATTCCGGCGTTGGTGTTAATCTTTATCATCATGACGATGAACATTTTCATCAGCTACCACCTGAATAAAAAGACCGAATCGCACAACCGAGCCACCGTTCTTAGTTTCAAAGGTTTAATGTTTAACCTCGGATACGGGCTGATCGGGATCTTGTACGCTTACTACTATAAGTTGGTGTCTCAGGGCTTCACCGAACAAGAAATAGAACAGAACCTTGCCTTCTTGGCCTCACTGTCTTCGTTTTTCTATTACTTCACCTTACTGTTCATTTCGATCAGCGCGCTGTTCTATTTCAAAAACAAGAAACAGCCGATCTTCTGAAGAAAGCATCGAACTGTTGAAGATATCTCTACTGCCGAATAGAGAATAAAGGTGAGCCTGTGGCTATAAACAGATAATGACACTTCTTATCAAGTGATTTTTTGTTAGTATCACCACCAAATTACATAACACATGGACGCGTCATGTCTTTTAGTTGGATAGCCTTTACTCTCCTTGCCGCCTTTAGCCAATCTTGGCGCAATGCCTTTCAAAGTAAATTAAGTGGCACCATGAGCGTGGCTGGCGTAACGTTAGCGCGATTTATTTGGGCTAGCCCTATCGCCCTTATTTACCTCTGCGCCCTCTATCAATGGCAGCCCGTATCCGCACCGGATTTTTCGGGTGAGTTTGTTTTCTATATTGTTGCTGCCGCCATCATGCAGATCCTCGCGACCGGCTTAATGGTGATGCTGTTCAAGCTCGAAAACTATGCGATAGGCGCAGGCTTAGCCAAGTGTGAAGCCCCCGTATCTGCTGTGCTATCCGTATTGTTTTTTGGTACTGCTTTGACACTAACAGGTTGGGTCGGCGTACTTATTGGTACTTTAGGCGTGCTAATCATGAGTAGCGCTTCTGGCTGGCGAAGCTTGTCCCCGAAAGTGTTCTTATTAGGTATGGCGTGTAGCACCGCCTTTGCTTTAACGTCTCTTTGGGTACGGGAAGCAAGTTTGAGCATAGGGTTGCCCTTCCCTCATAGCGCTGCTTGGGTGCTGTTCCTCGTCATTTCCCTTCAGACAGTGATTATCTGTACGTATCTATTTTTCAGAGAACGCGACACGCTGCGCCTGATATTCAAGAAGTCGAAACTGGTCGTAATGACAAGCCTAGCGAGTGTTATCGGTTCTCTGGGTTGGTTTAGCGCAATGTCACTTCAAGCCGTTCCGTACGTAAAGACGCTTGGGCAAGTCGAAGTGATCTTCATGGTGTTGATATCCTACTTCTGGTTAGGACAAAGCATCGCACGCAAAGACATTCTTGCACTCATCTTACTCTCTATTGCAGCGGTATTGGTGATGTGGCAGTGACGATCTCGTTAATATGACTAGGACAAATTGAAGTCATATTGCGACCGTTTGTTTTCGCTTGATATAACGCTTTGTCGGCTCGAGTAATAAACCCATCCCAATTCTCATGTGGGTGAAGCTGAGCGACACCGAAACTCGACGTCAGAAACATCTCATTCCCTTGTACGGCTGAGATCTCTGAAATAGATAATCGCAGCTTACAAGCAATAGCCTGTGCTTGTAGGAAATTAACATTGGGCAATAAAATCATTATCTCGTCTCCGCCAAAACGAAACGCACTGGCTGTTGGCGATGTTTTGATTGCACTTTGAACCATTTCAGCAAAAGACTTGATCACGAGATCACCCACAATGTGTCCGTGTTGGTCATTGATCGACTTAAAGTTATCAATATCCATCATAATGGCACTAACAGGTGCAGTCCCCGCCTGCTTCATGATAACTGGAACCATCTCATCTAATGCTCTGCGGTTTCCCAGTACCGTTAGAGGATCGCTGTAGGACAGCTCGTGAATAGAACTAAGCAACCTTGCGTTAATCAGCCAAAGCATTGTAAAGCTCATCGACACAATAAGAACGATGCTCACTAAAAAGGCAAGTTGATGAATGAGAGTGGCCGCCATGAAATCCTGGAGCTCAGCGGAAAATAGTGTCACCACAACTCGAAAAACCATAAACCCGCCATATATCGTAAATGACAAGGCCATCATCCGAATACCTAGAGTCAAGTCATCACGCCGGCCCTTTAATACCGCAAAGGCAGTGCAAAGAGTCACAAAAGCCAGATATAAACTAATGAGGATAATTCGAGCCTTTATGGAAGGCTCATAGAACGTGAAGTAAATAAAACATGTCAAAAGAGCCAACATCATTAGACTACTGAGGTAGGTGCATTTGAGAGAGTATTCTCGAAACAGACATAAGCTATACAAGGCGAGATGAAAACCAAGCGCAATGACCATATTGGCACCAATAACGGTGACCCAATCAGGGAACTCCCCTCTTAGGCTCAACATCAACGGCCCAGTTCCGATAACAAATATTGAAATGGAAAAGATTGAAAGCCCTTTAATGGACTGTTGAGTGAATTGGAATAACAACAAGCCAATACAGTAAATGAAAGAGAACAAAATAATAATAAAATTAAGTGTTCTCATATCCAGCGAAAAACCATCCATGATTTTCTATCTTCCATACGCAACCAAATTTCAACATGGTCAATAATCATGCAAACCACAAAAACATTCACCATGTGAATCTTTTTATTTTATAAAAAAAGGGGGTAGATCACATATGCGGAGATTTTTATCGCATGAGTCCATGATATGGATAGGCATGTAACACTCGCCCCCATAGAGTTTTATCGCATCACTGAATCTACAGGCTTCTGCACTCGTTACTTGGTTGAATGACGACTGTCTGGCATTATGCGCCCAAGAAATCTCTAGGGCTGTTGACCTTAGTTATTATACAGCAAAGAATGAACGAAGGTAGTCAGTGGTAGAAAACAGCCAACAATTAAGTGACCGTTACGACGAACATGGTTACTTTGTTATCAGAAATTATTTCAATGAAGCTCAAATTGCATCGCTTAGAAAAGTCGTGCTGAAATTTCATGAATCATGGAAAGCAGACAACGAAGAATTCTATAAAGAAGAAGCATTTAACTCGTCTTTAATTACGGGAAGCGAGTATTTGCCTGCCGACGATAGAAGCGTGCTTTTCGACTTCATAAGCTCGAAACAAGTGATGGATGTGGTTGATGCGGTGATTCCGAACAAGCCGGCATTCATGAATACACAGCTGTTCTTCAACCCAGTAAACCCGCAGCAAAAAGACTTCTGGCATCGTGACTGTCAATACGACTACGACATTGATGACCAGATGAAAGTCATCATGGAAACCCAAGTATTGCATCTGCGAGTGCCCCTTTTTGATGAGCCCGGCATGGAACTTATCCCCGGCACGCACAAACGTTGGGATAACGAAGAAGAGTACAATGTTCGCCAAGAAGAAAACGGCAAAGTGAGCAGCGATGACATCTCTGGTGGTAAGCAGATACCGTTAGCCGCAGGTGACTTATTGGTGTTTTCAGCGGATATGATCCACCGAGGCCGATATGGCTTGGATCGTTTGGCTTTGGATATTTTGATCTTCGATTCGGCGGCAGACTATGTCGACTACGTTGATGACGACTGTTTACCGACGCCAGCTATGTTAAGCAATATTAGCGACCCAAGGTTGTTTATGAACACGCTACACTTAAAATCAATGCAGTACTCATAATCCATAAAGGTGCCCAAACTATGACTGACACTAAGCAAAATACCCGAATTAGCCAGTTCCGTTTCGGTCAGCCAAAAGAATCTCTCAAGTTAGAACATGTCGCTTTAGGGGTACTAGACAAAGATAAAGTTCGCGTACAAATTGAAGCGACTAACATCAACCCTAGTGATCTGTTGTCGATTTATGGTGTGGGCCAATACAAACATAGCCATCAGCCGCCGAGAGTACCGGGATTTGAAGCGGTAGGAAGGATTGTAGAATCCAGCAGTGCTGAGTTTATAGTGAATCAACGAGTGCTTGTGGCAACCAGTGGAACATGGCAGAACTATGTCGATGTATCACCAGATGATCTGTTCCAAATTCCTCAACATTTAGACAATGGCTACGCCTGTCAGTTGTACATTAATGCGCTAACCGCATGGGTGCTAACGACAGAAATAGCCAAGCTGACCCAAGAGGATGTGTTGATCATCAACGCGGGCAGTTCAGCCATCGGTAAGATCTTCTCCCAGTTATCAGCATCACTCGGCTTCAACATCATTGTCGTTACATCACAGCAGACACAATACCCTGCCACTTCCTGTTGGGTGATAGATGCGAACGCTGATCTAGTTTCTCAAATTAAGGCATTAGGCTTGCCTATGCCAACCGTTGCCTTTGATGCGATTGGCGGCTCACCCGGAACCGATCTTGTTCACACCCTTGGCAACAACGGGCGCTTTATCAACTATGGGACGCTGTCGTTGGATTTTTACGAGCCACGCTTCTTTGAGTACGCGAAAAACCAACACATCGATTTCAGCACCTTCTTCTTGCGTTATTGGGAGGAAGCAGAAGGTAAAGATGTTCGCCGTGATAAGTTCACGACCATGCTAGATCACTTCATCACAAACGACATTCAGCTCGACGTTGACCGCTATCTACCATTCGATGAAGTGCAAACCGCGATTGATCTCATTGAATCGAAAACCACACGCCTAGAGGGCAAGATCATCTTACTGCCACAGTAAGTGAGAGTTGGACGATATATACCTTGTTTATTTCAACAGGCAAGACGTTCAACAGCTTACAAGCGTGCTTGTTAATACACCATCGCTTAGGAAGTTTGATTAAAGAAATCGAAGATTGAAAAGATAGCGAAGAGTTGTGGTGCATTTCTCCATAACTTAAGTGGTTACGAGATGGTCATGAATCACATTTATTTGAAACATCAATTAGTTATATCAGTAGAAATATGATACTGATCACCCATAAGATAACCTCGATTCTATATGGTAGCGTCATACTTAAAACCACGATGTGAACATACTTATGAAAAGACACATACTATCAAGCGCCATCCTACTCTCTCTAGCCTTTCCCACCTTTGCAGCTGATGGCGATATACACGATGTCACGATACTGGGTACTTCAGATATCCACGGTCATTTTATGGCGTGGGATTACGCGGCAGATAAACTCAACACTCATGGTAGCTTGAGCCAAATCGCGACCAAAGTTGGTGAGATCCGCAAAGAGCAATCTAACATTATCCTTGTCGATGCTGGCGATACCATCCAAGGCAACTTCGTAGAAACCTTCAAAGACGAGCCCGTTGATCCAATGATGCTTGGCTTTAATCACATGAAATACGATGTGTGGGTTTTAGGTAACCACGAATTCGACTTTGGCCTCAAAACCCTCAACAGGGCCGTTACCCAATTTAAAGGGCAGTCTCTCGGTGGCAACATCAAGAACAAAAACGGAAACCCATTCCTGCCTGGTTACACCATCCTAGAACGCGGTAGCATTAAGATCGGCGTGATCGGAATGGATACCCCAATGACGGAGGTCTTTGCGCAAGGTACCAACCGTTTAGAAGGCGTCACTTTCACTAATCCAACCTTGGAAGTGAAGAAAATCGTCAAAGAGATTGATGATAAAGTGGATGCCATCATATTGGTTGCCCATATGGGAATTGAGAACGAGAATGACATTGCCGACACCGGTGTCACCGACATTGCCAATGCAAACCCAGAGCTTGATGCCATCGTCGCTGGCCACATGCACACTCGCATCGATAAAGCCGTTGTAAATGGCGTTATTATTACTGAACCCGACAGATATGGCCGCGCCCTATCTCGTATCGATCTTCAATTTGAAGAGCGCGATGGCACATTCACTCTCGTCAACAAAGACAGCTTCACCTATAAAATTAAAGGTATCGACTCTGATGAGAATATGGACGAGTTATACCAGCCTTACCACAAACAACTCCGAGAAATGGCGAACAGACCTGTCGCTCAACTTACCGGCGTTGATTTAGTCCCAGAAAACGAAATCCGCGGTATCCCTCAAGTCCATGTTCAAGACACAGGCATCAGTGCGCTATTCCAAGAAGCGAGCTTCTTCTATGCACCCAAAGCCAATGTCATTGCACTTCAAATAGACAACGACAATGCAGAGCTCGATGTTGGCCCAATCAAAGCCAAAGACATCGCGTACAACTACCAATACGCAGGTGGCGAAATCACTGTCTATCAGATGACAGGCAAAGAGCTGAGAACCTACATGGAATGATCTGCAGGCTACTTCAACTCAGTACAACCTGGCGATGTGACCTACAGCTTTAACCCTGAACGTAGAGCTTCAAAATATTCGACCAATGACTTCTTCGCGGGCGTGGCTTATATCATCGACCTTACTCAGCCTGCAGGTACCCGCATCACCAACCTCGCGTTTGCTGATGGCACACCGGTTACTGATCAAACAGAGATCCGTATTGGTATGAATAGCTATCGAATGGGTCATCTAACCAAGAAAGGCGGCGTGCTAGAAGGTGAATCATTCCCTGTACTCTTTGATACGGAAGCAGAGTATGGAGAAGAAGCAGGCACGATTCGTAACATGACTATCAAGTATCTTAAAGAAGAAAAGAACGGCCAGTATGAGGGTAAGCCTCAACAACGATGGGCACTTTCTGGTTTAGAGAGTCGTTACAATGAACAGCGAGAGATCGTAAAGTCATTGATTAACGATGAAACTATATCAATCCCGACCAGTGACGATGGCCGCTACACAAACATCGCTTCTATCAACGTAAAAGAACTGATGTTCAAATCTGACGAAGCCAAACAAACAGCCATAACCACACGCGAAAAGAAACTGGCGCAGGCGACTGAGCAAGAGAGTAAGCAAATCAAACGCGAAATCACTCTGATCAAAGCGCTCAATTAAGCCTGACCTCAAACCAATAACGACTTAACGACGCTTAGAGCGTGGTTAGGTCGTTGTCGTTCCCATCTTCCAACATTACATCTGTACTGAGTAAAACGGTTGATATTGGATGAATGAGCCACAAAGGCTAATTCATAGTTGGACAGTTCAGTGATAGCGATTTTACTAAATTAGTAATTCGAAAATTACTTTATGTATTGAAAATCGCTTAATTCATTGTCTATTTTCGATTGTTAAGATCACTATTTAATGTATCTATATCTGAGACATTTTCTGATGGTGTTCAGGGTAACCCGTGATTTCGAATAGTAACCTTAAACCTTCTCTAAACGCCCCATAATCAAACTCTTTAAAATCAATAATATTCTGACCAAGTGAGTGTGATTCTCGGTTTATATATCGAATGAAAGCTTGATACTTCACGTCTTGAAGCTCTTGTTTTTGCATTACGTTACTCAAGTCTGATTTCTGCACAAAGTTGAAGAAGTATTCAACTACGTTCCTCATACAGTTTGCAACCAAAGCAGCAGGCTGATCCTTGTCATTAATAACAGACCAGTAAGATTGATAGTCATTCTGTACTTCTTCATACTTCATCGTTGCAATCGTTGTACCTTTCGTATTTTTAGATAACCGATACAGAGATTGGTTTTCTTTTCTTCGCTTGTGATTTGAATCAACAAGTTCATAAAAGAAGTACAGACTATGCGTGAGAACAAAAACTTGCTCAGCCCCATTACCATTGAAGAAATCGTTTTTAATTAGTTGTCCGATATTGTAAACAAAGATATGAGACAAGCTTGAAACTGGATCGTCAATTACCGCAATCTTTTTAACGTGTGCCTCATCAGCCGTTTGTTTACCTTTAAACAATTCTCGGAAGTACAAAAAGCTAATAATCATCTTTTCGCCCTCAGATAACGACAAGAAGATAGGTCCCTCTGTTCCTGTCCTTACAAGGCGATATAGGTCATCTTCATGCTTCTCAATATGAAAATCAGTAATACCAATATCAGTCAGCCCCTTATTGATATTTTCAATAGATTCTTCAATGTTAATTGTATCTTTTTGCTTCTCTGTTCGTTCAACTTCGAGAGTGGTAATCTCTACATCAACAGCTTTCTTGTCTTCTATTAACTTGGTCGTTTTCCCGCTGTAATCCGCTTTACTTGCTTCATAAGTCTTTATCGTCTGATCGTGTTCCCAACGAATGATTTTCCAAAACTCGTCTTTAATGCGTTTCAATTCTTGCGCTGAATTCGAAATTTTTTGGTTGTGGATACCAATGCTGGCATTCACTGCATCTACATGTTTATTAAATGAGGTAACATGGTCGCAAAGCTCTTCAAACTCGACTTTCAGGCTTGGAGTTTGCTCTTTTTGCTGAACTTTGAGTAAATTAGACTTTAATATTCCAGCAATTGACGCATAAGACTCTGTCATTTCAGCAAGGGAATCGGCAGAAAAAGGCGATGTCTTGTAGGTGTCTAAATCAGCAAGAGAATCAACTATCTTTTGGTATTTGGTAAGTATTTTGCCTATGTTCTGCTTACTTTCTTCATATGTCTCATCAAAGTAGCCTTTGATCTGTGCGATTAACTCAGGCGTTATCGTCTTAGACTGGCAGAACGGACAAGTTTCATCTTCAATCTCATCAAGGTACTGCAAACCATGACTAACCCAATCAGAATTTTTCAATTGATTAATCAGTTTTGCGATTGGGCTATCTTCATTACCAATCACTATTTCTTTGAGTAGTTCTAATTCCTCTGGCAAAAGCTTTGACAATGAAATCTTAGGTAAGACGGTGTAAGTAGTGGCTTTATCACCATCAATTGCAGCAACTTCCTCTTTAAGCTGTTCAATCGTTTTAATTGGTTTAACCGCTGGCAAAGGGACAGAAACAAGATGATTGAACAGAACTGTTTTGTTCCCCATTAACCGATCAAGGCAAAATTTCAGAACGCGATCACCACCAGAGTAGTTCGTCTTTATTTCCCAGGCCTTTTTTTCTGCCGTATCTGTTGCTTTCTTCAAAGCTTCACTTTCTTTGTTAATATCAGCTTGGTAGTTCTTGCTTTTTTCACTCAGTTGATCGATATCTTTCCCAAGCTGCTCTACCTTTTCCTTGGCTTCTTTGTTCTCTTTGGATAGGCTGAAAATACCATTAATAGAATCTTTGGAATAAAAATTATCTCGAATAAATTTCTGATTATAAACAAGAACCTTACATCCATCGTTTGTGTTAGAACAGTCTTTGTATTTAGAGTTGTCTGGTGCATAAAAGTAGTTGGAGAATGTACTTTTACCAGTACCATTTAAGCCATAAATGATGTTTACTTTTTTATCTGTGTTGAGAGTTGTAGCATTTTGATAACTTGCTACGTTACTAAGGTTTATTTGTGTAATCATATACTGCCTATACCAACTGGAAATTGAACTTATTAGTTATGCTGATTTGAAATAGCCATTGAAGTGCCACCAATATCATATCTTCTTTTAGAATGAGAAAAAGTATGTCAAATCACGGCTCGGCAAGACGATGGATTAATTAGGTGTAACCTAAAAAGAGGCAAAAAAAGCTACCAAAACAACACCAACCCACCCCGCTTTCATAAAGAAAACCTTTAACACGTTAAACCATGATTTATTGCACTTAAACGTGGTCACGAACCGTCTGACGATAAATTCGAAAGCCTCTGAGGTGGCTCAAAACTCCCACCACCAACTGTATTCTCCCTCACACTGATCTATTTCCCTCTTTTCGCAGTACAAGTTATTAATAATTCGATATAAATCGCTCTATTGTTTGAGATTTTTGTCTACAGTTTATAGAGCTTGTAGCTTCGGTAATTGCCACAAGTAACGACACCTTTTGATGGTTAGTTTTGGTTATAAGGAAAGGAAATGGAAAGCCCAATTGTCACACTCACACATGCCAACAAAAGCTTTGTTGATGGTAAAGACACTCATAGCGTGTTGGACAATGTCGATTTCGCTTTGGCGACAAGCGCAAGCGTGGCTTTGACAGGGGCGAGTGGCAGCGGAAAAAGTACTCTGCTGAATATCATTGCGGGGTTTGAACCTCTATCTGGTGGCGAATTATCTAGTGGTGAGTTGTGGCTCGATGGCGAGAACACATCAGATTGGAAAGATCCACAGTGGAGCCGATTCCGCCATCAAAAACTAGGCGTGATCTTTCAACAGTTCAACTTACTAACCCCACTCAACGTAAAACAAAACATCGCCTTCCCGCTCCATTTGAATCAACAAAAATGGAGCGACTGGTGCGATTATTTAGTTGATGCATTGGGCATCAGCGAGCTACTCGAAAGACATGTATCCGCACTCTCTGGCGGTCAGCAACAACGAGTCGCAATAGCGCGCGCGCTAGCCCATAAACCCAAACTATTGCTTGCCGACGAACCCACAGGCAACCTCGACCACAAAGCAGGGTTAGAGGTTATGAAGCTGCTGAGTGAAATCACCACACAAGGCAACACTGCCGTGCTTTTGGTTACGCACAGCCCAGAATGTGCCAGCTTTATGCAGACAAAATTGGTGTTAGATGATGGTTGTTTAAGGAACGTAGATCTAACCCCAAGAGCAGCAGCGTTGTGAGTAATCCAATGAAGCAAACTGGCTTCGCTCAGAACCAGCTCACCCATACCAAACTGACTCTGAATCTATTTGCGGCGCACTATCGTCAGTCACCATTGCAAGCCGCAGCGATTCTAATCGGTATTGTGCTTGCGGTCACCTTGTTTGTCGCGGTGCAAGCGATCAACCTCAATGCCAAGCGCAGTTATGCAGAATCGACCGAGCAACTTAGCGCTCAAGCGCAGAACCTGATCATTCCACCAGCAGGGCAAAACTATTTGCCGGAATCGCTCTACTTCAGCTTAAGACAAAGTGGATTAAGCGCGGCGCTGCCTGTAATTGAAGGGCGAGTAAGAGACGAACAAGGCCGACGCTGGTCAGTTCAAGGCAGTGAGCTAATCGCCGCCCTCACTTCAAGAGCTCGCCACGCTCGCATCGACGAAAAAAGCAATACTCAAGCCAAAGAGCCAAACATTTCCCTGTTCGACAATGCCTTACCTTTGCCGCAACTCTTAGCGGGTGAACCCATTGTGATGATGAGCCAATCTCAGCACCAGAGTTTGGACGAAGTGGACACGCTCACTTTGGATGAAGTACTCACCAAGGTTGTGGTACTGCCAGATGAATGGCAACTGGGTAGCCGAATGTTGATGGACATTGGATTCGCTCAGCAACTGCTTAACAAGCAAGGGCAACTGAGCTATATCGCTATTTTTGACACCAAGAGCGACACTAACAGCAATACTCAGGATAAGTCGCGAAGCCTTATCGGCAAACAGGGACAATGGATTTCCAACAACAAAAGCACGGATCTCGGTTCAATTACCGATAGCTTTCACCTCAATCTCACCGCCATGAGTCTGTTGGCGTTTTTGGTTGGCCTATTCATCGCTTACAATGGTGTGAAGTACAGTTTACTGAAGCGTAATCGGCTATTGGTGCAAATTCAACAAGCCGGCATTGCGCCAAGCATCGTGTTTTCAGCTCTGTTAGTCGAGCTGACTCTTTTAGTCACACTAGGCGCGTCGCTTGGTTTCATTCTCGGCATCCAACTCAGCCATTGGCTGCATCCAACCGTCGCGATAACACTTGAGCAACTTTATGGTGCAACACTGCTTCCCGGTACATGGCAGTGGCAATGGTTAGTGCAGGCACTGCTACTCACGCTGGCCGCAACGCTTGTCGCTTGTTGGCAACACTTTAAACAGCGGGTGCGACAACCCCTCTCTTCCCATGGCGGTTTCTATCAAGCGCCGGAAACGTCTAACGAAAATCAGCTGTTTGTTATCGGGTCAGTATTAACTATTCTCGCGTTAGCAGGTTTATGGATGAGCGAACATCATCGCTTCACCATGGCATGGCTCGGTGTGTTAGTGGTATCGATTCCTTTGTACCTGCCCAAAACGCTAAGCGTGCTAGCGAACTGGAGCGAAAAACGCACCCAATCGGGGTTAATACAATATCTGTTTGCTGAGCTACGTGAACTTATTTCCCCTCTCTCCCTTGCCATGATGGCGTTGCTTCTCGCTGTCACCGCCAATATCGGAATGAATACCTTAGTCGGCAGCTTTGAATCCACGTTAAAGCAATGGCTTGAACAGCGCTTACATGCCGATATTTACGTTAGCCCTGCCCAAGGTGAAATCGCGAATGTCGAACGTGCGTTAGAGCAGTTTGAAAATGTTGAAACCGTTTATAAGCAATATTATGTCGATGATAACTTGCAGGGCTTACCTACTTTGCTCGGCACCAAAGACAAAGACACACTTGAGCAAACCATGGTATTTCAATCCCACCTTGATGATTTCTGGACGCGCTTTTACCAAGGTGAATTCGTGGCGATCAGCGAACCTACGGCAGTGAAGCTCGGCTTGTCCCTTGGAAGCCGACTAAAGCTCGACGCGATCCAAGAAAAAACACTCATCGTCGGGGCGATTTTCCATGATTACGGCTCACCGAATGGCGAAGTGTTGCTTGCACCTAATTTATGGCTCGAAAGCGGGTTTACTGACTTACCCACCAGCTTGGGAATCAAAGTATCTGGCGACCCACAAGTGGTGTACGAACAGCTACGCCAACAACTCAATTTGCACCCTAGCCAGCTTTACGATCAAGCACAGATCAAATCGATCGCTTTAGATATCTTCTCACAAACCTTTGCTATCACTCGGGCGCTTAATGGCGTCACTTTAATGGTGGCGGTGATTGGGTTGTTCTGCGCCTGTTTCATGTTGCTCGATGCACGCAAAGCCGCCATTGCAAGGTTGTACGCGCTCGGTGTTAGTCAGAAAAAATTGATGGCGATGGTGGTCGGGCAAATCGTTGTTCTGGTCGCCTTCACTCTGGTTATCGCCTTACCACTCGGCGCTATGGTCGGTTATGTGTTGACGGACATCGTTACCCTGCGCGCCTTTGGTTGGAGTTTAAATTACGTATGGAATTGGAGTGATGCACTCAGCATCGCAACCATCACCATTTTAGTGGCTGTGATTGCGACCTTAATCCCACTGTGGCGTTTGGTCAGTAAACCCGTGGTATCCAGCTTGCAAAGTGAGGTGTTGTGATGAATCGATCAATGAGAGTTTTCGTTCTCACACTTGGCATCTTACTCCTTTTAGGGTGTGAGGAGTCCACTCAACCATCAGCTCAAAATATGGGTTCGATACTCGGTACTGAAACACAAACCGAGAATGAAACGGCAATCGATCAAGCGCAATTTTCTCCGGTAGTAAAAGGTATCGACATCACTTTCCCTGCCGACCATCAAGCGCACCCTGATTTTCGTCATGAATGGTGGTATTTAACCGCAAACTTGATTGATGAAAAAGGCAATACGTTAGGCGTGCAATGGACACAGTTTCGCTTTGCGGCTGCACCACAGGAACGTAGCAATAGAACCAAGGAAACTACGTGGCAAAGTCAGCAGATCTACATGGCACACAGCGCTGTCACCACTAAAGACAAACACTACGCCGATGAAAAGTGGTCACGTAACCAAGCAGAACTGGCAGGAGTAAGCGCTTCACCATTTCGTGTCTATCTTGATGACTGGCAATGGACGTCGACGACCGATGACCTGTTCCCAGCTACATTGGTCGCTAACTCGGGTCAATTTGGATACTCGCTTAAGTTAACCAACAACGCGCCTTATCAAAAGCAAGGCGAACAAGGCTACAGCACTAAAAGTAGCGATGGCAAAGTGGCTTCCTATTACTACAGCCAACCATTCATCGATGTATCGGGCGAAGTAACCATTGATGGCATCACGCATCAGGTGTCTGGTAAAGGTTGGATAGACAGAGAGTGGAGCTCGCAGTTTTTACTCGACTCGCAACAAGGTTGGGATTGGTTTGCGCTAAGGCTGAGTGATGAAACCAGCTTGGTGGTATTTCAACTTCGAAACTCAACTACAGGCAAAGCCAGCTATTCTCATGCGAGGTTGATGAATCAAGATGGCTCCGGCATCGCGATTAAGCAGCAAGACATCAGCTTAACCGCCATCAAGCAAACTAAAATCGACGGGCGTGACTACCCAACAGAGTGGCAAGTTTCGATTCCAAGCCAGCAAATAGAACTGACCGTCTCGGCACTCAATCCAAATGCCAAAATGCCGCTGTCGGTTCCTTATTGGGAAGGGCCAATTGAAATCAAAGGTTCTCATTCTGGGTCTGGCTATATGGAATTGACTGGGTATTAAGTCCTGTATTAATAAAGGTGAAATCTGACAACAAATACATCCGTTCTGTTAGGAACAACAACGAACTACAACAAACGGTTCTTATACTGCTCTGGCGTTTGGTTCGCGTAACGTTTGAACATGGTGATAAATGGGCTTGCTTGGTTATAGCCCAATGTAAGAGCGACCTCTTTGACCGATTGGCCGTTTCTCAACAAGTCCATTGAGTATAGGTAGCGCACACGCAGTCGCCACTCGGTAAAGCTCATTCCAAGCTCGGTCTGGCAGTGGCGAGAAAGGGTTCTTTCCGTGGTGTGGACACGTTCAGCCCAATCTTTCAGCGTCACTTCATCGGTTGGGTTCTCTTCAACAGAAGCCAATATAGGCGCTAGATACTTATTATCGGTTGAAGGCAAGAAGTGGTGTTCAACCTCACGCTGCGCAAGTTGGTCAAGCAGTACCTGAACGAGCCTTTGGTCTTGCTCGGTTTCCGCAACATTGATCCCACGATCGCGAAAATCATCGATAATAGAAGACACAATCGGCGTGATCTTTATAAGGCTGGTTTTATCTGGCAGGTGTTGCGTTAGCTCTGGGGCGATATTTAGCGAACAGTAGTCCAAAGGCTTACGGTTATAACTGCAATGCATCACCCCGGCCGGTACCCAAATCGCTAGATGTGGTGGCGCTAGAAATCGGGTGCTTTCCGCTTCCATCTCTAATATACCGCCACTGATCAATTGAACCTGTCCCCATGAGTGGCTATGAACTCGGGTTTCAGTGTTCGAAAGAAACGCTTCAAAATTCATAAATACATTGGATGGTGCCTTATCAATTAATAAGGATGGATGAAGGTTTCTGGAGTGTTTTTTCAAACTTGTCTTCCTATCGCGCTTAATGTCTTTCTAAAGATACTTGTAAGTATAACGACCTGTCAAACTAGCCGCACCAACTCATTCGCCACGGAATTCACATGCATTACCTATTACCATTTTTTACAGTCTGTATCTGGGGCGCCAATGCAATCGTCAACAAGCTTGCTGCAAGCACCATAGAACCTAGCGCAATGAGTTTTTACCGCTGGTTTTTTGCGATGTTAATTCTCACCCCTTTCTGTATTCGCCCAGTGATGAAACAGTGGGCTGTCATTAAGCCAAACTTATCGAAATTAGCGTTCCTCGGCTTTTTAGGCATGGTGTTGAATCAATCTCTAGGTTACTACGCCGGCTTAACCACAACCGCTTCCAACATGGCATTGATCACGTCTTTAGTCCCGTTGATCAGTGTATTTTTAAGCGTCCCTTTGCTGCACAAGTCGATTTCTAGTTTGAGTATTGTGGGTGGTGTATTGTCGCTGTCAGGCTTAGCCCTGATGTTAGGTAAAGGCGATCCGTTATTCTTCATGCATCAAGAATTGACTCAAGGCGATGGCTATATGCTAATTGCAGCCTTTGTTTATGCTTCGTACTGTGTACTACTGAAACGCTGGAAAATGCCAATCAGTAGCTGGGTGGTGATTTACATTCAGGGTCTGTTTGCTGTCGCGATGCTTACGCCACTTTGGCTTACCAGCAAACAGCTTTTACCACCACAACAAGCGCTCCCATTGATAGCTTACGCCGCGGTTGCCGCTTCAATTTTAGCGCCTTGGATGTGGGTGAAAGCGATTGACACCATTGGTGCTGACTCAAGCGCGATGTTCATGAACTTGCTTCCGGTTGTAGCGATCGTATTAGCCGCGACATGGCTTGGCGAAGAGATTAACCAGTTCCACATCATTGGTGGTGTGATGGTGATTTCAGGTGTCATCCTTGCTCAAATCAGAAGAAAACCAAGGCTTGAGGCTCCTCTCCCTCAACAAAGCTAAACGCATTACCCAACGCTCACATTAGGGTAAAAATTCAAACTCACGTTTCACACAGCAAATGAGAGTGGCTACTGTAATCCATACTATGATGAGCCCTTACAGCAAGCGAGTAAAACGGAAGATTAGTCTAAACGCTTTACTTTATATCAGCACGATGAGTCGTTACTCAACTATTCTTCAGCAGTTATACCTTTATATCATTACAATCACACTCGATTAGTGCGAAATACACTCAAAGGCTTCCCTAACAACAATCCGAAAGGAAATATCTACGCGAAGGATCTATACTTCATAAAAGAGTAAAAGTGAGCTGAAGAATAAATAGTTTTAACTACCACTTTAGTGGTAATTGCGATAAAGTCACTTTAACTAAACCAAACAAGCAACGGTTAGTTGGCAAACAATAAAAGGTACCGACATGAGTGCCTAAAGGCTTAGAAACACCTAGCATTACGCTAGGTGTTTTTTTTGCAATCTACCCTTTCTTTTAGCTTACTCTCGATTGTCTTTCCGTGTTTATCTCTCACCTTGAAACTCAATAACCATCAATATTCATCGGTTCGTCATCCGTTTGAAAAAAATAGTCTTAACCGTGAGATTATCCGCTTTAATTTCTATCATCTTATGTATATTGTTATTAGCAAGTAACAAGCATGTTATGCAGCATAATAATGAAGGAAGATAGATGAGCAGTAACAATAGCCGACAAGATGGTAAACGAGACGTTACTCTGCGTTTTTTAGCTGAACCCGGGGATGTGAACTTTGGTGGTAAAGTTCATGGTGGCGCAGCAATGAAATGGATCGATTTAGCAGCCTACGCTTGTTCCGCAGGTTGGAGCGGTAAATACTGTATAACAGCCTATGCAGGCGGAATTCGATTCGTTGCCCCAATTCATGTAGGCAACCTTGTGGAAGTAAGTGCAAAGGTCATTTACACAGGTTCATCTTCAATGCATATCGCTATCGACGTGCAAGCAAGCGACCCTAAAGAGCTCAATAACCGCCTAACAACTCACTGTATCGTTATTATGGTCGCTGTCGATGAGAATGGTAATCCGACTAAAGTGCCAGAGTGGATACCAGAGACGCCAGAAGACATCGAATTACGAGATTCGGCTATTCGCCTAATGAACATGCGAAAACAGATTGGTGAAGAGATGGAAGCTCACGTGAAGTACCTGAAATAAGGTCCACCAGCAGCCCTCCCCCTATAAAACTTTATTACAATGCCAAGCGCCTGCTTGGCATTGATCTATTTGATACCTTCGTGCTCTACACCGCCAAATCCGCTGCACACCCAATACAGACGATAAGAGCGTGATACCCAGCCAAAGGTTGAAATGAATCGGCACTTGTTCACTGATTTATTTTGACTGTAATAAAGTCGTCATTTTGCTCTGATTAAATACCGCCAATCATAATAGATGCATTTGAATTTCTTGGAGCCACTCTTGAGCGTCATACGCCCCACTCTTAGCGAGTCTACACTGAACAATTTAAAGGCTGTTGAGTACCAATGGGTTAGAACTTTGTACGTCGAAGGCTACGACAGCAATGAAATCAACCACTATATCCAAACGTGTTTCGGTGGAGATCCGACATTTGCCGATCTATTTCGTCGCGTGGCACTCGATCAAGAAAGTATCTATGTGTTGTTGCAACACTTAGGTTGTGCTCCTTCTAGTAAAGAGTTCTAACTTCTAAGTCCCACCAAAAACCAGAAGCATAAATAAACCTACCTCCATAACCCTCGTGAATGTCACTTGAATATTCTGTAACTACCTCTCGCTTACCCATACATTTTCAGTGCAATTTCAGGTTTTGTTGCATACAAATCATTGAAGTATCACGCATTGGAATATTCACAACATATCAATAGTACAACAGCCACTTATACTGAGTGTCTGATTTGTGAGACTAGTTCATTTCTACAAGTAACCAAAATGAAGTGGTCGGTATTTAGGAGAGAAGTAACTCGAAACTTTGGGTTTTAAAGTAGATATGAGCGCGATAGTTAACGAGTAACGCTGACACAAAAAACAAAAAGTAGCAGGCATAAAAAAACCCAAGTAAATACCTGGGTTAGAGTTACAAAAACCACTAATCATTAATAGCGTAAGGAACCTGATTAGTAGCCAGCTATGCGTAACCTGAGGGTTATTTTTATTACTGATCGGCGGCCAAACCAAATGATGTAATAAAAATGCCAATATAGAGCGACCTAACGGTCGCTCTTTTTCTTTCTTATAGAGTACAGCTTATCCTTTTACACCACCTGCCGTCAAACCACCAACTAACCAACGTTGAGCAAGTAAGAACACGATAGTAATCGGAAGTGCTGATAGTACAGCCGCTGCCGCAAAGTCACCCCATAGGTAGTTCTGAGGGTATAGGTACTGCTGCATACCTACTGCTAGCGTGTAAGAGTTCACATCTGTAAGTAGGATAGACGCTACTGGCACCTCACCCACTGTCGCGATGAAAGATAAGATAAACACAACCGCTAGGATTGGCACAGACAGCGGTAGTAGAACCAGTCTGAATGCTTGCCAAGGCGTTGCACCATCAAGGGCTGCTGCCTCTTCCAGAGAGTTATCAATCGTCTCAAAGTAACCCTTAATCGTCCATACGTGCAGTGCAATACCACCTAGGTAAGAGAAGATTAGACCACCGTGTGTGTTCAAGCCTAAGAACGGAATGTATTGACCAAGTTTGTCAAACAGCGCGTAGATTGCTACTAGAGCCAATACTGCTGGGAACATTTGGAAAATCATCATCGCTTTCAGGATTGTGTTCTTACCTTTAAAGCGCATACGAGCAAACGCGTAAGCCGATGTCGTAGACAGTGTCACAATCAGAATCGATGTGATACCTGCAACCTTCACTGAGTTCCATAACCAAGTTAGCACAGGGAACGGAGGTGACGTTACCGAGCCATCTGCGTTCGTTACTGACATACCCAATGCTAACTTCCAGTGTTCCAATGATGGGTTATCTGGAATCAAACTACCGGTTGCGAAGTTACCTTCACGGAACGAGATCGCGATGATCATCAGTAGTGGGAAGATAATCATTGCCAAGAAGCACCACAACACTGCATGCGTTGCCCACACTCGGTATTTAAGGCCTTTACCTTGTACCATAGCCATTGTCGTGCTCCTTAATCTTGAGACAGTTTAGTGAAACGAAGGTTTAGTAACGCTAGTGCACCAACCAATAGGAAGATAAGCGTTGCGATAGCACTTGCTAGACCGAAGTCTTGACCGCCGCCGCCTTCGAATGCAATTCGGTACGTGTAGCTTACAAGCAAGTCTGTGTAACCCGCTGGCTCAGAAGTACCAATCATGTTCGGGCCACCGTTCGTCAATAGTTGAATCATTACGAAGTTGTTGAAGTTAAAGGCAAACGCTGCAATCAATAGCGGTGTAAGCGGTTTAATCATCAATGGGAACGTAATGCGCTTGAAGTTATCAAGGAAGTTCGCACCATCGATTGCTGACGCTTCGTATAAATCATCAGGAATCGCTTTAAGCAGACCCATACATAGAATCATCATGTAAGGGAAACCTAGCCATGTGTTAACCATCAACACCATGGTTTTCGCTAAGATAGGGTCTGAGAACCAGTTCGGGCTTAAGCCGAAGATATTCTCGAGCACCATGTTGATCTCACCAAAGCTTTGGTTGAATAGACCCTTAAAGATAAGAATCGAGATAAACGCGGGTACGGCGTAAGGCAGAATCAGTAGAACACGATAAATAGAACGACCTTTCAACTCTTCCCATTGCACGATGTTAGCCAATACAAGGCCGATAACTAGCGTGAACGCTACGGTACATACCGAGAAGATAACCGTCCAAATAAAGATGCTGATAAACGGTTCTTTAATGCCGTCATCTTTCCATACACGCTCAAAGTTATGCGTACCAATGCTAACCACGAAACCTGGAGAGATGGTATTACCCGTAAACTCACCATTTGCATCAACAGGCTGGTAGAAACCCACATCCATATTTGGCTTGAGAACTTCACCCGTTTCATTGTTGATTAACGTTTCTTCATCGTCTTGTAGCGTGTAAAGCGGAGCAACAGAAGCAAACTTACGTAAGCCACTCATGCGGATGTCACCACCGTCAGGTAGATTGAAATCAACACCACTGATTGCTGCTCGGTTTTGAATGATCGCTTTGATCTTCTCTTTTTCACCTTGCGCAGACTCAATAACAGATAGGTCCATCTCTGTTTCTGTCATATTGTCTAGAGAAAATACGTCAGTCGCTAACAGTTGATCGCCATCTTTTACAACGATCTGGTGACCGTCATCTGTCTTGTACAAAGTAAATGGGTAGCTCTCACCGCTTTGGAAAGAACGGTCTAAAAGAACGGTTTGAGTGCGCTCTAGAGAAAGTTGGTTTTTCGCGCTGTAGTTAGTAAACGCAAGCCCTACGGTGTATGCCAATGGGAAAAGAATGAACAAGATCATTCCGGCAATACCTGGGTAAATATAACGGTGGGCGTAAGTTTTTTTACTACCAAAAATGTAAAGTGCCAAAGCCGTTAAGATCACTGTAAGCAGCGCAAAAGCGAGCTCACCGCGAGAATACATTAGAATTGTAGCGTAGCCGTTTATTAAGCCAACGCTACCAAGCAACCCCCATTTAATGAAGACGCTTTTACTGCCTGGAAGGCTTGATGGTGCTGGGATAGCATCTGTACCTTGAACTGACTGCATAGAGGAACCTGCTAGCGATATAGATAAAAAATAGAAAAGTAAGGAGAGGTTACCCTCTCCTTAAAAGGTAGTGCCTGGGTGTTACTTGACCATACGACCTTCAGCAGCTTTTAGTGCTTGGTCTACTGATTGACGGCCGTCAACTACGTTGCCGATCGCTTCTTCCATGCTGTACCAGAATGTTGTGAACTGAGGGATGTTAGGCATGATTTCACCGTTCATCGCGTTGTCCATTGTTGCTGCAATACGAGTATCGCTGTCTAGTTGACGTTGGAAAGAGTTAAGAGCAACAGCGCCTAGTGGCTTGTCGTCGTTCAGGCTCTTCATACCTTCATCTGTTAGTAGGTAGTTTTCCATGAACTCAACAGCTAGATCGCGGTTTGGAGACGCAGTGCTGATACCACCCGCCCATACACCAACGAAAGGTTTAGACGCTTTACCGTTGAACTTAGGTAGTGTTGTTACGCCGTAGTCTACGCCAGCTTTCTTGATGTTTTCCCAACCCCAAGGGCCGTTGATTGTCATTGCAACGTTACCTGCAACGAATTCAGACTCAGCTACTGAGTAATCCATGTCTGCAGAGATAACTTTGTCTTGTACCATCTTCTCGATGAAACCTAGAGACTTCTGAACACCTTCAGTCGCTACGCCCGCATCTTTAATGTCGTAACCTTCTGCAGTCTGTTTGAATGCGTAGCCGCCGTCAGCTGCAAGTAGAGGCCATGTGAAGTAAGCGCCGCCACGTAAAGGCCACATGATCGCTTTCTTGCCGTCTTTCTGAAGTTCAGCGTTAAGTGCTGGGATTTCTTCCCAAGACTTAGGTGGGTTAGGAACAAGTGCTTTGTTGTAAATTAGGGAAACTGACTCAACAGCAACAGGGTATGCGATTGTTTTACCCTCGTATGAAACAGCGTCCCATGCGAAGTCTACGATACCTTCTTTAGTCTCTTTAGAAGGTTTGATATCAACAAGAAGTCCCGCTTCTGCATAGCCGCCAAAACGGTCATGTGCGTAGAAGATCATGTCTGGGCCATCGCCAGCTGCTGCTACTTGAGGGAATTTTTCTTCTAGCTTGTCAGGGAAAGCGACGGTTACTTTAACACCAGTATCTTCTTCGAAGCGTTTACCTACTTCAGCCATGCCTTCATAAGCTTTGTCACCACCTACCCAGATTGTTAGTTGTCCTTCTTCGATAGCAGCATTTGCACCAAAAGAACCCAGAGCAACTATTGTACCTAGAGCTACAGCGCTTAGAGCGTTTTTCATGTGAATATCCTTTTTATATTTATACGTAGGGCACATCTACCAAGACGAGCCAGTTTTCGGAGGTTATGATCTGAGAAAACAGACCCTAGCTCATCATCCTAGCCACTACGCCCTAGCTATTATGGCTTAAATTCGTGATCGCCATCCGGTCAGATTAGAGACTGCAATCACAAAACGTATACTCATCGTGATCAACATCACCGTTACGTGGTGGATTTATTTGAACTGGATCGCCAATTATTAATAACCCCATTTATCTACTCCTCCCCTCCTACTCCCCCTAGTTAATTTTCCATTAGGAGGATGTACCCTTACGCCAATTCACCGAAACTGCATTCATCCAAGAGTGGATAGTAAGAACCCTTTACCGGCAAGTGTTATGCGTTGACGCATTATTCATTTAGTTGGCTTCACTGCCCGCTGGTGTCTTATATTAGCATCGAGCTAAATCTGTGATTGAATCACGGGGGAGGTTTAGCTGGATGTGGGGGAAATGGGCATCAGTTTGGCTATGACGGGTGGGCTTGGTTAAAGAAGCCAAGTCTCACCCACTTTTTTCTTACTCACTCAATACTTACCAATTCCTACAGTTACTGCTGACCCAAAAATTTCTTATAATGATAAGCAGTAAAACTTAAAATTTGATCGATCGAGGACAAGCTAGATGGCGAGTGTCACGTTAAAAAACGTTTATAAATCATATGGTGATGTACAGATTTCTAAGGACGTAACCTTAGACATCAACGAAGGTGAATTCGTAGTATTCGTTGGACCATCAGGTTGTGGTAAATCGACGCTATTACGTTGTATCGCAGGTCTAGAAGACATTACGTCTGGTGATTTGTACATTGGCGACCAACGCATGAATGACGTTGAACCGTCAAAGCGTGGCGTAGGTATGGTATTCCAGTCTTATGCGCTTTACCCTCACCTTAACCTATACGACAACATGTCTTTCGGTCTTAAGCTAGCAAACGCAAATAAAGCTGAGATCGACAAACGCGTTGAACATGCTGCAGAAATCCTTCAGCTTGGTCACCTTCTTGAGCGCCAACCTAAAGCGCTTTCTGGTGGTCAACGTCAACGTGTTGCGATTGGTCGTACTCTGGTTTCTCAACCAAACGTATTCCTACTTGATGAGCCTTTATCAAACCTAGATGCCGCGCTACGTGTTCAAATGCGTTCGCAAATCACCAAGCTACAGCGTCAACTGGGTTGTACCATGATCTACGTTACCCACGACCAAGTGGAAGCGATGACAATGGCGGATAAGATCGTTGTTCTGGATGGTGGTTATGTATCTCAAGTCGGTAAGCCGCTTGACCTTTACCACTACCCTCAAAACCGTTTCGTTGCTGGCTTTATTGGCTCACCGAAGATGAACTTCATGTCGGTACACATTGAACAAGCTGAAGCAGAACGCGTATTGGTACAACTTTCTAATGGCATGACTTTCTGGATCCCTGTTGATGGTACGACTGTCAATGCTGGCGATCGTATGTCTCTGGGTATTCGCCCTGAACACTTGATGTCTGCTGAATCAGGTGACGCGACGATTGAAGCTGACGTGATGATGGTAGAGAAACTAGGTAACGAAACTCAGGTTTACCTAAACCTTGAAAGTGCCGATGCTGATGTTATCTATCGCCAGCCAGACACGTTGAAAATCGAATCAGGTGACAAGTTGGCGATTGGTATTCCAGCGCACCGTTGTCACCTGTTCCACAGCGATGGCCGCGCATGTCGTCGTTTGTACAAAGAATACGGCACAGACTAATCGCTTAGCCTTTTAGGATATAACTTGCCCATATCGAATCCCTCTTACTCAGTAAGGGGGATTTTTTTATGTGCTGGATATTTTTATGTGTTGGATACGAGTTTCACTTACATTGAATAGTTCATGAGTCAGCCACTCGGTCTTTCGCTAGCGGCAATAAAAAAGGTCTAGCAAGCGCTAGACCTTTATCTGTTAGTTAGGCTATGAACCCAACCGCTAATATCACTTCTTTCAGACATGAAACCTGTCTAAATCAACTTAGTGAATTGGCGTATCATTCTGTTTGTTGAACTGGCCAAAATGCTTCTCTAACACTTCAGGAGTCAGTTTGCCTTCCGCTTCTAGTCGCTTAAACTCAGCAACAATTGCTTTTTGCTCTTCAAGTGATGGCAGTTTCACCTCAGGCTCATCGCCCATCTCTTGAGTCATCTGCTCTAGTTCTTTTTCAAAATCGCTCATGATACTTACCTAAATATTAAACCTAACCAGATTTTACTCATTTACGCCCTATGATGCTAGGGCGATTGAGTGCAAAGCCCGAAACCAGATCAAGCGAACGTCAGTTAGAAGAAAACAAGCCCGTAAATAAAAAGAGCTGAATTCACGATGAAATGAATCCAGCTCTTCGTCTATATCCCTTTCTAAGCCATGTTACAGCTTGAAAGAATTAAAGCTTAAATAAACCAACCATCTTATCTAGACGAGACGATAGATCACGAAGCTCTTGGCTCGCTTCAGCAAGTTGCTCAGCCGTGCTCGTTGTCACTTCGTTGATTGCGTTAATCTCTTCAATGTTCTGGTTGATGGTGTGAACTACGGTTGATTGCTCTTCCGTTGCCGTTGCCACTTGAGTGTTACGGTCTGTGATATCAACGATACGGTCTGAAATGCCACTCAGCACGTCTACCGCTTCATCCGAAGCCGATACACCTTCAAGGGTAATCACCTTACCCGCACTCATTGCCGTTACCGCATCTTTAGCATCGCTTTGCAGTTGGTTGATCATCTTTTGAATCTCTTCCGTTGAATCTGCGGTACGGCTTGCTAGGTTACGTACTTCATCCGCTACAACCGCAAAACCACGACCTTGCTCACCAGCACGGGCGGCTTCAATTGCAGCGTTTAATGCGAGTAAGTTAGTTTGCTCTGAAATATCACGAATAACACCCAGAATAGAACCGATGTCTTGAGTTGTAGAAGCCAGTTGCTCTACTACCTGACCCGTGCTTTCAATATCTTGCGCCAAACGACTGATCGCGTCTTTTGCTTTGTTCACCACAGAGCGGCCTACTTCCGTATTGCCTGAAGCTTGAGTTGCCGTTTCTGCTGCGGTTGCCGCGTTCGATGCAATCTCGCTGATGGTCATACCCATTTGGTTAATTGCAGCCACCACTTGAAGCGTTTGGTCGCGCTGTTCTTGGCTGTTGTCGTGGGTGATGTGGGCTTTGCTAGAAACACTCTCTGCCGCCACTTGAAGCGCTTGGCTTGTCGAACACACCTCTTTCATCGACTCGTGAATCTTTTCAATGAATCCGTTGAAGCCTTTTGAAAGCTGTGCAATTTCATCGTTGCCTTTCACTTCGATACGCTGTGCAAGGTCACCGTCGCCTTCACCTAAGTCGCCGAAACGCTTAGCCAAAAGCTTGATCGGTTGAGTAATGCTGTTCGCCAGAACTACGCCCATTAGGATAAAGACTAACGCCACAACCGCAGTCATGATCAGCATCTTCTGCGCAGTCGCATCAAGCTCAGCAAACACTTCACCGGTTGGTACCACACCAATAACGAACCAGTCCATTGAAGACACATACAAGCTCGCCACGAACAGCTCTTGGCCTTGGCTTTCTGTAGTAATCAGGTTGAAGCCCGACTTGTTCAGTAGTTGGCTTGCTTGAGGACCGTAAAGTTGTTGAAGTGAAGAGTCACTGCGAGAACGCTCGCGATGAATTTGAACATCACCTTGGCTATCGGTTAAGAAGACAAAACCAGTATTTTCAATCTTGAAACCGTTCAGCAGGTTAACCATGTCATCCATCGACTTTGATAGACCAGACATAGCCAAACCAGAAGGCTGTTGGTAGTTAGCAAACATCTTCACTTCGCCATTGGCTTCTTGGAACATGCTCACCATGGTCGGCTGTCCAGATTGCGTAAAGCCAAAGAACCAACCATCTTGCTGTTGGTTTAACTGACGTAGGAAGCCATTTTGGTTCCAGTAGTAAGCAGTTTGACGGTTCGCCACTGAGGCATCGTTCAACTGATACTGGTTACGAACATTGTTCAGCTGTTTCACCAGTTTATTTTCTAGTGCGGGATCGCGATCGGTCGATTCGATAGCATCAGAAATAAATTCATTTGAAGCAATTTGCTCCGCCGCTAGTAATAGCTGAGAGACTTCTCGGTCAATTTCACCATTGATTCGCTCTAGCATTCCTGGAAGTTCAATATCGATCAATCGATGACTTAATACATCTCTTGCTTGTTGTTGTGCCATTGCGCCGACAATCACTGTCGATGCAAGAACCGCAAAGGTAATTCCAAGTACAACTTTTTGCTTGATACTCAGAGAGTTAGTTTTAAACATATTTGGACCTTTAAAAAGAATCGCTCGTTATTGGTATACCCTGAACAGGACTTTTTTAGTGCACTCCAACAAGCAATGCACAATCTGAGTGATGTATCGGCCACAACCAATAAAACTAGAGACTTTCTTCTCAAAAAACTGCAAATATGATGTAACAATTAGAAATATTCACCTTGAGCATGAATTAACTAAGCAAATACCGCATTGTCGAGAGTCAATTTTAGTTCTCACCCCCTGAGACCCAACCGAACTCAAACCACTCCCCACCGCCGAGCTTTTGTATATAAAAACCAATTGATATAGTAATAATCACAACCTAACGATGTTTTTAGCTAACCACTTGTAAATATTTCCAATTTTGAAAAAATAAATTACGCAAATGTACTGGAACTTTTTCCTCGAAATCAGTGACCAATACTCAAAATAAAAATCAAATGGATACCCAGAGAGTCCAAAATGCACAAAACAAATTTCGAAGTCCTTCAAAACTATCTAGAGTCTCAAATCATTGGTCAAAAAGAGCTCGTTAAGCAACTGATGATCGCCCTTTTAGCAGATGGTCATATCCTCGTTGAAGGACCTCCCGGCTTAGCAAAAACTCGCGCAGTAAAATCATTGGCTGATTGTGTTGAGGGTCACTTCCACCGCATTCAATTCACTCCCGATCTATTGCCTGCCGACCTAACTGGTACCGATATTTTCCGTCCAGAAACGGGAGAGTTCACCTTCCAATCTGGCCCGATTTTTAACTCGTTAATTCTAGCGGATGAGATCAACCGTGCTCCTGCGAAAGTTCAAGCGGCAATGCTGGAAGCAATGGCAGAGAAACAAGTAACTGCCGGTCGAAAAACCTATGCGCTGCCTGAGTTGTTCTTGGTAATGGCAACACAGAACCCAATTGAACAAGAAGGGACTTACCCGCTACCGGAAGCTCAGTTAGACCGATTCTTGCTTCACCTAGAGGTTGAATACCCAGATATGGAAAGCGAGCTTGAGATCTTACGACTCAACCGTGGTGAGGCTCAAGGTAACGAATCAGCTCAGCCACAACAGATATCTCAGCAAACGATCTTTGAAGCGCGCCAAGAAGTACTCAACATTCACATGGCAGACACCATTGAGCAATACATCATCAGATTGGTAATGGCGACTCGCCAACCTAAACAATACAGCGAACAACTTGATCAATGGTTAGACATGGGTGTCAGCCCGCGTGCAACCATCGCGTTAGACCGTTGTGCCCGCGCTCACGCTTGGCTTGCAGGACGAGATTACGTCACGCCACAAGACGTTCAAGCGATGGCATTCCCTGTGTTACGCCACCGTCTACTGCGCAGCTACCACGCACAAGCTGAAGGTGTCACCGCAAACCAAGTGATCGCACACCTTATTTCATTGGTTGGCAGCGCATAGGGATACGCGCATGAATAATCAACTACCCAACCATAGTGACGGCGTCACGTTAAATCTGGATGAGCTGCTGCAATACAAAGCGCAGTCTGTTCGCTGGTTGCCTCCCGCCAAGAGCCTTTGGTCACAGCTGAACGGCCAACACGAGAGCAACCGTAAAGGTCGCGGGATGAATTTCTCTGAAGTTCGTCAATATCAAGCGGGAGATGACATTCGCAGCATTGATTGGCGTGTAACAGCCAGAACGGGCAAAGCGCATACCAAACTTTTCTCTGAAGAACGAGAACAGCCTGTCATTTTATTCTTGGATCTATCAAGCAGTATGATTTTCGGCTCAACCTTGTTGCTGAAATCGGTTCAACTTGCACACTTTGCTAGCCAACTGTGCTGGCTTACTGTGGCTCAAAAAGATCGAATTGGCGCGGTGATCGATACTGGCCAAGAGGTCATTGAGATTAAGCCAAGTGCAAGCAACCATGCTCCACTGCGTATTTTGCAAAAAGTCATAGAAATCAATAATGCAGCGCTGACTCATCACGACAATCATAATGACACAACCTTAGAGCATGGGCTGAAATCTCTGCACCAGCTTTGCCCTAAAGGAAGCGATATTATTATGCTCAGTGATTTTGTGCGCTACCAAGAAAGTGACTACTCACTTATCAGTCAAATTCGCCGACACAACAGAGTACGTCTGGTGCATTTCTACGACCCGCTAGAGCAAGGTGAAACCACCTATAAAGGCTCTAAACAGGTCACCGATGGCAGCAAAACTCAATGGTTTAATTTCTCTTCTAATAAAGAAAAGCAAAAGCTTAACCATGCTTTTTCGCTTAAGAAACAGCAGCTGCAACAGATGGGGTTATCTCTCGCGATACCTTATAGCTCGCTGTCGAGTGCGCAGTCACTCATGAGCCAGATATCAGGAGCTCAGTCATGAAACAGCCCTTAGATTTAAGTCCGGTGATTGCGCCAGACGCCCCGACTTGGTGGCCTTTGGCGTGGGGTTGGTGGGCAGTCATTATCACAGCCATTTTCCTGATTGCCTTGGTGTTTTTCATTCTAAAACGTAGAAAAAACAATCAACAGGCGAAACAAGAAGCGCTGTCTTACTTTAGTAATAGTCAGTCCCAAGATGACTTGTCTCCGAGCGCAGCTCAAGACATCGTTCGTCAGGCTGCACTGAGCTATTTCCCTCGTGAAAAAATTGCAGGTTTGTCTGGTGATGATTGGTTGAAGTTCTTAGATGCGCAATTGGCGAAGCCGTTATTTGTAGCAAAACAATCCCAGTGGCAACAAGCGCTCTATCAAGATGTAGCCCTTATGAATGACGAACAGAAAAAGGCTCAACAACAATTAGTTAATGATTGCGAAACTTGGCTTCGTAAAGCCCTTCCTCCTAAGCGAGGTCGTTATGAGTGATTTTCTAAGCCCTATGTTTCTAAGCGGGGACTTGCTAAACATCGAGTTCGTTTGGTGGTGGATGTTCTTCATCGCGCCACTGCCGTTGCTCGTTTACTTGTTCTCACCAAAGTCAGAATCAAGCCATGTCCTAAGACTTCCATTTCTGCCAGAAGACAGTAATACCAAAACACCGAGCAGTCGCTTACCAAAGGCGTTGTCCGTGATTATCTGGCTTCTGCTGGTTACGGCGAGCGCGCGCCCTGTATGGTATGGCGAACCGGTAGAGTTTCAACCGAAACATCGTGATTTGATGTTGGTTGTCGACCTCTCCTACTCGATGAGCCAAGAAGACATGCAGTTCAATGGCGAATACATCGACCGCTTGTCGGCGGTGAAACGCGTATTGAGTGACTTTATTGAGCGACGAAAAGGCGACCGAGTTGGACTGGTGTTATTTGCTGATCACGCCTACTTGCAGACCCCGCTTACGCTAGATAGAGATACGCTTTCACAACAGCTCAATCAAGCGGTGTTAAAGCTGATTGGTACTCAAACAGCGATTGGTGATGGTATTGGTCTTGCCACCAAAACCTTTGTCGATAGCGATGCGCCCCAACGTGTAATGATTCTACTCAGCGACGGCAGTAATACCGCCGGGGTATTAGACCCATTAGAAGCGGCGGATATTGCAAAGAAATACGACGCAACGATTTACACCGTGGGTGTCGGTGCAGGCGAGATGATGGTCAAAGAGTTCTTCATGACGCGCAAAGTCAATACTGCTCAAGACTTGGATGAACGTACACTAATAGAAATTGCCAAACGCACCGGCGGTCAGTACTTCCGAGCGCGTGACAGCAAAGAGTTAGCGACGATTTACGACACCATTAACCAGTTAGAGCCCGTGACGAACGCCACTAAGATCTGGCGACCGCAACAAGAGTGGTTTGTATGGCCACTGTCGGCGGCAATGTTCTTCGCATTTATGCTGTTAGCCATTAGGAGAAACAATGTCTAACTTTACTTTTATCTACCCATATTGGTTCTTGGCGCTTGCCGTGCTGCCCGCTATTTGGTGGCTGAGCAAGACACAGTCCAAACAAGGATTACTCGCGTCACACATCGCCCGTTACTTGGCGCCAGAATCAAGCAAGCCATCGAAAAATCGCAGTACTTACTTCGGTATTTGGTGGCTGGTCGGCGTTATTGCGTTAGCTGGGCCAAGCTTCGAGAAAAACGAACAACCAAGCTTTGAAAAAACGCAGGCACGAGTTGTGATCATGGACATGTCGATGTCAATGTATGCCACCGATATTAAGCCGAATCGCTTAACTCAAGCGCGATACAAGGCTCTTGATCTGCTTTCATTATGGAAGGAAGGGCTAACAGGCATGGTGGCGTATGCTGGGGATGCTTACACCATTAGCCCGCTAACGTCAGACATCAACACCATCAAAAACCTAGTGCCTAACCTATCGCCAGATATCATGCCTTATCAAGGTGGTGATGCCGCATCAGCCGTTAAGCTTGCGATTGATATGATGACTCGCGCGAAGATCTACCAAGGTGATTTGGTATTGATTGCTGATGACATCGATGACCAAGAGAAGAAGCAGATCGACTCCCTACTCTCTGGCAACGATTGGACATTGTCGATTCTAGCTGTAGGGAGTGAAAACGGTGCGCCAATCTCGTTACCTACGGGGTCGATGCTGCAAAGCGACTCAGGACAAACCGTGGTGGCAAGAACCAACTTGAAGAACATGCGCAAGCTTACACGCCGCTATGGTGGCACGTTCACTGAAGTTCAATTTGATAACTCAGATGTTGAACACATCGCGAGCTACCTCGACCGCGTTGCAACAACATCGGAAGTAACCAAGACCAAGAACTCACTCAACACCAGAGTGAACAACGGTTTCTGGTTACTGCCTTTGCTATTACTTCCGGCACTTGGATTATTCAGGAAAGGGGTTATTTGGTGTGCCTTAGCTGGAGTTATCTCTTTTAGCCAACCAAATACTGCGTTTGCGAACCCGTGGAAAACCAATGATCAAGTAGGCTATCAGCTGTATCAGGACGAGGACTTCCAACAAGCTGCTGAACAGTTCACCCAACAAGAGTGGAAAGGCATTGCTCAATACAAAGCCGGTGATTTCGAAGCCGCAGAGCAGACGCTGCAAGAGCTTTCTAGTGAAGATGCTCGCTACAACCTTGCTAACGCTCAAGCCCAACAAGGTAAGTACGACCAAGCGATCCAAGAGTATCAACGTATTCTTGAAAGCAACCCTGAACATGCTTATGCGAAGAAGAACCTAGAGATTGTCGAACAGGCTCAGAAGCAACAGCAACAGCAACAGCAACAGCAACAGCAACAGCAAGGCGATTCTGACTCCAAAGACCAGAATGACCAAAATCAGCAAGGTCAGCAAGGTCAGCAAGGTCAGCAAGGTCAGCAAAATGATTCTTCGCAAAGCTCTCAGGATCAACAACAAAGCTCCAGTGGCAAGTCGCAAGATCAAAGCAGTAACCAAGATCAACGCGGTAGCCAAGACCAAAACTCATCTCAAGGCCAACCTGAAAATCACTCTGACTCTGAAAAGTCTAAACAAGACGACAAGCAAGCCACGCAACAAAGTAACAGTGATCAGCCGAAACAGAGTGACCAAGAAGGCGCTACACCTCAAAGTGCTAGCGCACAACAAGCTTCAAAAGAAGATGGTGAGCAAAGTAGTCAGCAAGCTGTAGCACAAACCTCAGATCAACCTCTGTCGAGCGACCCTGACATGCGAAAACTTGAGCAAGTAGAAAGCGCCCGTGACCCGAGCCAACTGCTTAAAGCGCAAATGATTTTACAAGCACGACAAAAAAGTGCTCCTAACAACCAGAACAAAAAGTGGTAACCATGCGATTTTTAAACAAGCCATTTTTATCCGTACTCCTAACATTGTTGTTGGGAGCTTTCTCGTCCTTCTCAGTATTGGCTGCAAACGCCGTGGCGAGCGTTTCACATAACAGTGTCACCAAAGATGAAGTGTTCCTTCTTAGAGTTGCAACCGATGAAAAGGTCTCCTCTGATGCTCTAGATCTAACAGCGCTCCAGCAGGATTTCTATGTTGGCACACCAAACTTTGGGTCTTCGATGCGAATCGTCAATGGCAGCCGTTCGGTATCAAGTGAATGGAACATTAGCCTTGCTCCACTGCGTTTGGGTAAGTTGCAAATCCCGAGTTTTGATATTGAAGGGGCAAAAACCAAGCCTATCACCATCAATGTTGCAATTAACAAAGCCGCTCCAACTCAACATGATATGGCAGAGTTCCAGCTTAATCTCAGCAAGAACTCGCTGTACCCAGAAGAAGTGGCTGAGCTTGATGTAAAACTCATCATCAAAGCTGACCCAAGAAGGCTGCAAGATCCTAAAATAGCGCCACCGAGCTCGCCGGGCTTAGATGTGGAACCTATTGGTGAATCGAAGCAATTTCAAGATGTTCTCAATGGACAAGAGGTGACGGTAGTTCAACAGTCTTTCCGTATCTCTTCACAAAAGGCCGGACAGTTTAAGCTGAATGGACCGAAGCTGAATGGAGCCGTTGTTTACTCAACCAACAACTCCAGTACAACGCGTCTGTTCCAGCTCGACACACCTGTTGAAACCTTAGATGTAACCGTGAAGGACGTACCAAAAGGCTACCAAGGTGAGTGGTTACCAACATCAAACTTCAAACTGATTCAACAATGGTCAGATAGCCAAGGCAATCAACTGGGAAATAGTAATGGTTTAGAAGGCGACAACCCATCCATTGAAATGGAAGCGGGTGATTCGTTAACTCGTACCATCACGATGACGGCTAGCAACTTAACGCAACACCAACTGCCAAAACTGAATATCACCTACCCTAATTCGGTACGTGTTTATGAAGAGAAGCCGCAATTTGGCACAACTCAGTCAGGTGATGCTGTCGTTGTTTACAAGCAAGTATTGATTCCGAAAGAGGCTGGAAATATCTCGCTTCCTGATGTGTCTCAAGCTTGGTTTAACACCGATTTGCAATCAGAACAAACCAGCAAAGCGCAAGGGCTAGAGTTAGCGGTAAAAGCAAGTGATCGCGCAGCGTCAAGCACTCCACCAGTGACTGCTACGCCCGCCCAACAAGTAAGCCCGACGGTTGTTACTGTGGATAGCCCTGGGATCTGGCCTTATCTCACCGCTCTGTTTGCTGTTTTATGGTTAATCAGCTCAGCCATGGCTTTCTATTTCTGGTCACGACGTGGTGCAGCAGTAAAACCTAAGCGCCCAGTTCAACATCAATCAGATACGGCAGACGCGCTTATTGAAGCTCTAAGAACGAAAGATGGCGTGATGACCAGAACCTTATTTGAGCAATGGAAATATGAAAATACAGATCTAAGTGATGAGACGTTACAAACCGTTGAAGCCGAACTCACCAAGCTAAACCAAAGCCTTTATGGTGAAGCCGGTTCACCAGCCCAAACATGGAGCCCTGAGCTGGCAATCAAAACGGTGAAGAAGCCCAAGAGAGTTGCGAGTAAAAAGCATAATAGTTCGCTAGAAAATCTTTAGTCGACGCTGTTCATCAAGAACAGTAAAACACAAAGGCCGTTGATCATCTTGAGATCAACGGCCTTTATTTTAAGAAAGAGAGGCTGTGACTTTTTTACGTTTTAAGGCAGAAACAATTCGATTTCGCCCCGAGTCTTTGGCTTGATACAAGGCTTTATCTGCCTTGCCATACAACAAATCAAAATCGAACTGATGCTGGTCAGACGTTATCGAGGCATAGCCAACGGATGCCGTTAAATATGGGCTGGTACTACTTTCACAATGTAGGATTTTTGCCTCTTCAATGCATTTTCTAATCGACTCTGCACGTTGCTTTGTCTCTGAGTGATTCGTGCCAATCATCAACAACATAAACTCCTCTCCGCCAATCCGGCAGAAGGTTTCTTTATCATTGTGAACATGGGCATTCAGTATCTCACCTACCGTCCTCAGAGCCGCATCCCCTTCAGTATGACCATAGACACTGTTGTACAAACCAAAGTGGTCGAGGTCGACAAGAATCAAGCCAAATGTAATTTCGTTCTGTAAGGCAAAGGCACCTTGATCGTCACCGTTCAAGTCTTCTAGAACCTGCGACAACATACGGCGGTTTCCAAGGCGCGTAAGAGGATCTAGCTTAGAAATGATATCCAATTGCTCATTCGCCAACTCTAGCTCTTGGGTACGCTTACTGACTTCTTGCTCCAATGTTTCATTGAGCTTTTTCAGTTCTTCTTGAGCCATGGTTCTTTGCAGCACCTCAGCAAGGCTCGAAGCAAAGATACGTATTACCTCACGAAGCTGGGAGGTTAAAGGACTGCGAGTTAATAGGTTATCAGCAGCGATAAACGCAATCGGCTCACCCGTATTGGTGGTGAGCATGGTCATTGCCGTCCAACCGACTCCCACAATATTGAAATCGTGATAGATAGGCACCGATTCTTCAAAGGCAACTTGATTAGGGCAAGCACGAGCTGCGGCTACAATGTCACGTTCCACCAGCTCAGAGCGATAATAGGACTCATCGACAATATCGCCTTTGATGTCAGTGCCCCAAGTACCTTGCATGTAACTGCACTTTTTGTCTGTTAGGAAAACAGCCAGTCGATCGATACCTAGATGTTGAATCGCAAAACTAACCGCGGACTTACAGACTTCACTGACGCTATCGCATCGAGACAGCTCAACCATACTCGAGTGCAACATACGTATGTTCTGCTCTTGGCGCTTGCGAATATAGATTTGAGAAAGCAAAGAGCCAAAAGACTCAAGCATCTGCTTTTGATAGTTAGTAATCGGTGAGCGATGAATGTAGTTATCCATGGCGATCCAGCCGACAGGTTTGTCGCCTTCACGCAAGATAAGCATGCCATTCCACCCCTGCCCGACCACCTTACCTTCTGTATACAGGGGCGCATTATCGATGATGACTAGATTAGTATGGTTATCAGACAGCGCTTCAATGTATTCCGCTTCAAGTTGGTGCAAATCGTATTGAGTGTGGTGTTCACTGTTGGTTTTACCCGCTTCGTCAGTGCCATAAGTTCCGCTGAAACAACGCTTTTTCATATCAAGCAACATGAAGATCGCACGATCAAACCCTAACCTGTCTCGCACAGCCTCAACCGATGCTTTATACAAAGCATCGAGTGACTCAGGGTTAGAAAGCTCAAGCGCGACCTGATGAACCAGCTTCATGTTCTCTACAAACAGCTCACGTAACTTTATCTCATCTAAGTATTGAGCTTCACGTGTGTCTCTGTGTTTGATTTCTAGCGCCGCGTTCTTTTCGGCACGAATACATTGCCAACGGGCAGCCGCGAGCTGTAACACATCAAGATCTTGGTCAAAGGTTTGATTAACCTTCTCAGCATTGCAATTTTGAACAATTAAATAAGTTCTGGAGGCAGGTGCGTTGTCGAGCATCATGATAAACGACTCCCCACCAAGCACTTTCATGTGTTCCCACTTGCAGGTGTTGATAGCCATTGGCAAAACCCCGTCTGCGGTATCAAACTGTGAGACCCACGGCCAAAATGTAGAGGGGTAGCTCGCCAATGAGGTTAGGTCGCCATAAGAAAAAAGCGGTAATGCGTCGCTCTCCGGCGTCGGTTCAGCAAATATTCCTATCCCTTTTGGAGTAAGTACCTTAACCAGATAGTCAAAAAGAGACTCAGCCAACAGACGATGGTCGCGTGTCGCAGATATTTGTTTTGCAAAGGCTTTAACAGGCACAGCTTCCTTCCATTGGCGATTAAGAATAAAGCAAAAATACAGAAGGCTTGATATGCAATCAATGTAAGTAAAAATGAGATGTTAAGCGGGTCGCAGTTTCACCTTTAACATTATCACAAGCATGAGAAGGACGACAAAAATGGGATTCTCTGCCCAAAATCACATCGACATTGGGGATTTTTAAGACACATAAAAAAGCCCCACCTATAGTGGGGCAAAACTTCCATCGCTTATAGTTATAGTGATAATTCTGTTGTTCTATTCGATTATCTAACCTGCGTTTCAGTTAGTGTGTAAAGGTATCTAATCGCTTAAATACCACACGTAAATCGTCGATTAACCGAAGTCACCGTTTACGTAACCTTTAGTACGATCATCTTTTGGTTCACTGAAGATAACGCTGGTTTCGTTATGCTCTACAAGCTCTCCCATTAGGAAGAAAGCCGTGCGGTCTGAGATACGACGCGCTTGCTGCATTGAGTGCGTTACGATAACGATAGTGAAGTCTTTCTTCAGATCTTCCATCAATTCTTCAATCTTGTGTGTCGCGATTGGGTCTAGAGCCGATGTTGGTTCATCCATCAGGATTACATCTGGTTCCATTGCAATGGTACGTGCGATACATAGACGCTGTTGTTGACCACCAGACAGACCAAATGCATGCGCTTTAAGACGGTCTTTTACTTCATCCCACAGTGCAGCACTGCGTAGCGAGCGCTCAACCACTTCATCGATGTGTTTTTTGTCTTTGATACCTTGAGCACGTAGGCCGTATGCCACGTTCTCGTAGATGCTCATTGGGAACGGGTTTGGCTTTTGGAATACCATGCCTACGCGGATACGTAGGTCAGCGACATCGATATTACCGTAGATGTCAGTGCCATCCATATCCAGCTTACCCTTAATCGTAACGCCTTCAATTAGGTCATTCATGCGGTTCAAACAACGCAATAGTGTTGATTTACCACAGCCAGACGGGCCAATCAGAGCAGTAACCTGGCGAGTTGGAATTGGCAGGTTGATAGATTTAAGCGCTTGGTTGTCGCCGTAAAACAGATCTAGGTTCTCAATATCAAATTTATTCATGTTCGTAATCTCTAAATTCTTAAATTCGTGTCTAACTTGATGCTTTCTTTATCACGGGGGCTCGCTTTATTTATGAGCCAGCTAATGAGCTTAGTAAGTTGCCGTGTTGAAGCGTCTCGCAATCAGTTTTGTAACCATGTTGATCAAGAGAACCAGTACGATTAGGACTGTCGCCGTGCCGTAGGCTTGGTTCCACTCATCGATAGTAAATAGCTCTGTTGTCAGCTTATATAGGTGAACCGTTAGTGTACGGCCAGAATCGAATACCGACTCAGGAACACGTGCCACCATACCTGCTGTTAAAAATACAGGTGCTGATTCGCCAATTACACGACCAATACTAAGAATGACCGAAGTTAAGATACCTGGCATTGCGCTTGGTAAGATCAAACGCCAGATAGTGTAGATTTTTGAAGCGCCAAGGCCGTATGAGCCTTCGCGGTAAGTTTGTGGCACTGCCATCAATGCTTCTTCTGTAGTACGAATGATTACAGGAAGAATCAGGATACTTAGCGTTAGTGCACCCGACAGAATCGAGAAGCCAAGACCAAGAATCGAAACAAAGAAGGTCATACCGAACAGACCAAAGATGATCGATGGGATACCAGCTAACGACTCAGTACAGAATCGAATCACTTTCACCAATCGGCTACCTACTTTCGCATATTCAGTTAAGTATATCGCCGTCATGATGCCCAGTGGCGCGGCTACCGCAATCGATGCGATTACCATGTAGATCGTGGCAATGATCATTGGGAAAATACCACGTTCTTCACCAGTACGAGTGTAATCGTCAGTGATGAAGTTCCAATCTACGTATTGCAGACCGTTCGATAGGATGTACCAAATAATCCAGAATAAGAAACCAACGGTTACAGCTGCAGCTGCCCAGATAAAACCTTTTAGGATGTTATCTTTGGTTTGACGTGCTTGTTTTAGTTTTACGCGATCCATATTACTTATCCTCGCCTACTTCGCTTTTTCACGGTTAAGATAAAGTAGAGCACCATTTAACATCATGATGAACACTAGAAGTACAACACCTGTTGCGTACAGTGCGTTAGCGTGAACGCCACTTGCGTAAGACATTTCAATTGCAATGTTTGCTGTTAGCGTACGAGCAGAGTCCAAAATGCCTTCTGGCATTGCTGGCGCGTTACCCATAACCATGATGATTGCCATCGTTTCGCCAAGTGCGCGGCCGATACCCAAAATCACACCAGTCATAATGCCTGAACGTGCAGCAGGAACGAGTAGCTTAAAAATCGTGTAGATTTTCGAAGCACCCAGTGCAAGTGAACCTTCTTTGTATGTACGAGGTACCGCACGAATCGAAGTTTCAGAAACCGTGATAACGGTAGGAAGAATCATGATACCCAGAACAATGATACCCGCCAGGATAGTGTTACCCGCTGGTACTTGGAAAACGTTTTGAATCATTGGAACGATAATTACTAGACCGAAGAAGCCGTAAACTACCGACGGGATACCCGCTAGAAGCTCAACTGCTGGTCGAATAATATCTGCAAGACGCTTTGGAGCAATCTCAGCAATAAAAATAGCGGTTAATACACCAACTGGCACACCAACAACTACAGCTCCAAGTGTCGAAACAATCGATGCAACAATCATGGTTGCAACACCGAATAGAGCTGGAGGTAACCAGTCAACACCCAGAACGATGCCAGAAACACCGGCCTCTTGGAATGCAGGGATACTCTCTGCAACGATAAAGTAAGCGATAACGGCTAGTGATACGATGCCGATTACAGCACTCGATAAGAACAAGCCGTGGAAGATTCTTTCTCTCCAGTCGATGCGCTTCTTAGCACGTAGACTTGGCTTGTTGATTTGAGTCGCTTCAGTATTCATAAGCTTTTCACTATTTGCGATGGTCATATATAAAATCTCAAACTTTGTGGCTCAATAAGAGCTCGAAATAAACAAAGTTGAAAGAAAAGGCTCAGCCTAAAGCAGGCTGAGCAATAATTAAGATTGAGTCAGTTAAGATTAGTTAACTGTGATGTAGCCTTTCTTACCAGCGATAGCTTGAGCTTCATCTGCAACCATCCAATCTAGGAATTGTTGAGTTTCAGCTGTTGGAGCGCCTGCTTTGTAAAGAACTAGGAATGGACGAGCAACTTTGTAAGAACCGTTCTTAACGTTGTCTACAGTCGCAGCAGCGCCGTCGATAGTTAGAGCTTGAACAGATTCGTCAACTGTACCTAGAGAGATAAAGCCGATAGCGTATGGGTTGCTTGCTACAGAAACTTTAAGTGCGCCGTTACCGTTTGCAACTTGTGCACGTTGAGAGATAGCCGATACTTTCTTATCGCCAATCTTCTTCTTAAGCTTCATGATGTCTTCGAATGCACCACGTGTACCTGATGCAGTATCACGAGTGATTGCTACGATTGGCTTGTCAGCACCGCCAACATCTTTCCAGTTAGTGATGTCGCCTTTGTAGATTGAAGTGATTTGCTCAGCAGTAAGAGCAGATACTTCGTTGTTCGGGTTAACAACAACTGCGATACCGTCACGAGCGATAACTAGCTCTTTCAGGTCAGCTGTTTTCTCTTCTTCTTTTAGGTCACGAGAAGAGATACCAAGGTCAGCACTTCCATTTTTTGCTGCTTTGATGCCTGCAGAAGAACCTGGTGCTTGAATTTCGATGAACACTGGTTCGCCTTTATTCATGTAGGTTTCTGCAAAAACTTCAACCAGTGGAGAAGCACTGTTAGAGCCAACTACAGAGATAGTTTCTTTAGCTGAAGCTGTATTCACTGTTAGAGCGCCTAGTAGTGCGATTGCACCGATAACTGTCTTTTTCATCACAAATTTCCTTTAGTGGCGTTATTGCCGTAATGTTTTGCTTGAACGAGGCCTACTTTAGAATCCGAATGTGACAGTTGTGTTTCACTTAATTGAAGCCTATATGACAACTACAAATTAATGGCTAATTTCTCTCCTACTCGATGAATTGATAGTCGCGCCCCCATCAGATGCAGTTAGTGAATGCAGGTCTCACCATCGTTTGAGCACCAAAAAGCTAGATTTCCTTCCCTATTTATATCGAATACTAACCAATATATTTCTCTATTTATCAATCAATTAGCCCTAACACGATGGATAAAAAGATCCACCTTTATCGCCATTTAGAACAATAAACAACCATCTATATCAAATACCTATCGCATATAACGAAATCAAAGCCTTTACTGATTGAATTGTCAGTCTCATTAGTTAGAATCGCCAACTAATTCTAATAATAATAATTCTCATCTTTTTATTTTATTCAAAGAAGGACATTACATGCGCCAACTTCTCAGTGGCTTATCAATCAAAATACAAATTCTTATACCCGTACTATTTTCCGTTGTCTTACTTTTAGCCGGTGTCATTATCGGTGGTGAAAAACTAGAAAGTGCATTCAAAGATGTGTCAGTAGCAACCGACCAGTTAATCTTACATAAAGAAGAACTTAGCGAAATCGTCGACAACAGCTATGGCATGCGCATCAAAGCGATTTACAGTCTATTCAATGCTGATGACGTAAAAACATTGGTTGAAACACTAAACCAAAAACGCGATCAGAATACTCGCCTACTGAATTCATTAGACACAGTGCCAGGCATGCAAGATGAAGTGGCCGCGATGAACAAAGCGATGCATCACTATCTTCAGATTTTGAAAACCGCTACCAGATCGCAATCGACCAATACCGACATGCGGGTAATGAAATGGTGCAAGCGATCAATACTCTGTCTAAAAAGCTGAACTTGCTTGCCACTCAAGAGGTCGACATCAACGGCCAGCAACACGCTAGCACGCTGACTACTGCGACCATTGCACTGTTGGTGATCCTGTCTGTAGCTCTAATTATCAGTTGGACGCTGGCTGGTATCATTGTTAAGCCGATCAGCAACATTCAAGAAACGATGCGGGAAGTAGCAAAAGGTAACTTGTTAGTTAAAGCAGAAGAGTATGGCGACAACGAAATCTCACGCCTAGCGCAAGACGTAAACCAGTCTGTTGAACAGCTGCGTGACACGGTAAGCTCGCTGTCTCGAATCAGTATCGAAGTGGCTTCTGCGTCGACAGAGCTAGCGGCTGTAATGACACAGTCCAGCGTTAACTCAGACCAAGAAAAGCAAGAAGTAGAACAAGTTGCTTCTGCTGTAAACCAATTAGAAAGCACAGCAGCACACGTTAATGAGAACGCAGTACAAGCCGACTCAGCGTCTAAGCAAGCTGACGAAATGGCGACACACAGCATGAGCTTGTTTAATGAAAGCAACAAAGCTAACGAACAGATGGCGATTCAGCTAAGCGAAGCTGCAAATGTTGTGGGCACGCTAAAAGAGCACTCTGAACAGATTGGTAAAGTGATTGAGGTGATTCAAAGTATCTCTGAACAAACTAACCTGCTTGCGCTTAACGCAGCAATCGAAGCCGCTCGTGCAGGTGAAAGCGGTCGTGGTTTCGCAGTGGTTGCTGATGAAGTTCGAATGCTAGCGGCACGTACACAAGATTCAACCAAAGAGATCCAAAGCATCATTGAAGGTTTGCAGGTTCAATCCGGTAACGCGAATGAAAGCATGAGCAGCTCACTGGCTATGCTGGAACACAACCAAACTCTTGCAGGTGAAGTAAGCGCGGCGCTTTCAGGCATTGCTAACTCGGTAACGGACATGACTGAGATTAACACTCAGGTTGCCTCTGCCGCAGAAGAACAAAGCCAAGTAACCTCAGACATCAACCGTAACATCTCAAACATCTACAGCCTAGTAAGCCAAAACGTTACCGGCATTACTCAAGCCGCTGCAGCAAGCCACGAGCTTTCTAACCTAGCAGAACAACAGAAGCAGCAGTTGGATTACTTTAAGGTATAGGCTTCAAGGTACGAAGTTCAAGGCAAACAGATTCAGGCTGTATGCTCTTTAGAACTCGCCGATAAACAAAAAGCCAGCCATCATGGCTGGTTTTTCGCTTTTAGACACTACTGACGAGATTCAGCCGCTCGAATTCTTTCAATCGCTTCTACCCTTCTAAGCTGTTCTGGTAGGAAATGTTCAGTCCTAAGTTGCGCAATCTTCTCTTGTTGTTCGGTTTTTGATAGGAATGAATCTTTCAAGACATCATTTCGTTCTGCGAAGTAGACCTCTAACGAGTCTTCAAAGGCCGCTCTTTGTTTATCAAGTGCTTCAAGTCTCTGGGTTGCTTCTTCACCGACAAGTTCGCTTCTCTTTAAGTATTTACCCTGTTCATCGAGACCTTCAGAGCTAGAGAGCTGTTGGAGTAACACCTGATTCTGGTGACTCGACTGAACATAATCAGGTTGCTCAGATAGATAGGATTCGAGTCTTTGTTGGTATTCTTCATCCTCTAATCCCTCCTGTTTCAGAAGTAACTTTTCTAAGGCGATTTCTCTCATTCTGTTGTCGTGCGTAAACAGAATACTTATCTCGCTCTCACTGAAAAACTGAGCTTGGAGGTCAAGGAGCGCTTGATTGAGTGCACGTAGATCATCAGCGGAAATGGATGTGGTACCGAACTGCACGTCCAACGATGTCAGTGCCGACTTATACTCAAGATATTTGGCAAACAGTGCTTCATCAACCACGGTTGTTGATGCTTGTTCGTGGTGTTTCGCCACGTTGTCTCGAATATCTTCAAGGGTTAATTCTGCATTACCTGACACGAAATATTCCATCATGTCTTTTGCTGATGCGTTATCGATGTCGGTATCTTGCTGAGAGGTGACTTTCAATGAGGAGACGCGTTGTTCGTCGTCAGTATGTGTATCTTGATTATTTAGATATAAAACAGAAAGTAACGACTTCATATTTGTGATGGCGAACTTGAATTAAACAGGTGCGATGAACATCAGGCAAACAGAATCAGGAGAAAAACAAAAATATAAGCAATTGATTAAATTAACATTTAACTAAGGTTGATGAGATTGTTCTTTCAATATCCCGACTCAAATATCAATTCAACATTCTCAATAAACCAAAATTATTCGACAAATAACCGTTTGGAAACAGGTATTTTTCAACCAAAAACTCGTTGATAACTTGATGCTTATTCCATTAACGACACACCATAACCCTGAATATATTGACGCTAATTATTGGTTTTAGATATAGGTCGTACCAGTTATTTACTTATCCACTTATCCACTTATCAAGAAACAAGCAACAAGCAACAAGCAACAGCGTTTCTGTTTGGCTCATCTAAATATAAAAGAGAATACAGTGATGAAAAATACGGCTTTAATACTCACGTTAGCCCTGCCTTTTGCCGCTTATGCCGCTGAAGACTCAATACCAACACCTGAATCGATTACATCTGCACAAGTACTCAGTGCACAAGGCTCAGAGACCTATTCATATGTTAGATGTTGGTATCGAACCGATGCCTCTCATGATTCCCCAGCCACCGACTGGAAGTGGGCAAAGAAAGAGAGTGGTGATTACTACACGATCAACGGATATTGGTGGTCTTCTGTTTCTTTCAAAAACATGTTCTACAGTGATGCGCCTCAATCTGAAATCAAACAGCGTTGCGAACAGACGCTCGACATCCAACATGACGCCGCTGACATCACCTACTTTTCCGCAGATAATCGCTTCTCTTACAACCACTCCATCTGGACCAACGATAACGCGTTCCAGGCCAATAGCATCAATCGTATTGTCACCTTTGGTGATAGCCTGTCCGACACTGGTAATCTATTTAATGGCTCACAATGGTTTTTTCCGAACGCAGATTCGTGGTTTTTAGGGCACTTTTCGAATGGTTTAGTCTGGACGGAGTATTTAGCAAAAGCGAAAGATGTCCCTCTGTATAACTGGGCTGTGGGTGGCGCCGCAGGTACCAACCAATACGTGGCATTGACTGGTGTTTATGATCAAGTCACCTCTTATCTGACCTACATGAAAGTCGCCAAAAACTATCGTCCGGAAAACTCACTGTTTACTTTAGAGTTTGGCCTCAATGACTTCATGAATTACAACCGAGAAGTCGCCGATGTAAAGGCTGACTTTAGCAGCGCGCTGATCCGCTTAACAGAATCTGGTGCGAACAATATCCTGCTGTTCACCTTACCCGATGCAACCAAAGCCCCTCAATTCAAATACTCTACCGAACAAGAGATAATAAAAGTTCGTGGCAAGATCTTAGAATTCAACCAGTTCATCAAAGCTCAAGCCGAGTATTACCAAGGTATAGGGAAAAACGTGGTGTTGTTCGATGCAAGTGCGTTGTTCGCCAGCATTACCGATAACCCAGAACAACATGGCTTTCGAAACGCGAGTGATGCTTGTCTTAATATCAATCGAAGCTCAGCCGCGGACTACTTGCGAAGCCACAGCTTAACCAATGACTGTGCCACCTATGGTTCAGACAGTTATGTATTCTGGGGCGTGACGCACCCAACCACCGCCACACACAAATACATTGCCGACCACATCTTGGCGTATTCGTTCTCGACGTTCAATTTCTAACTAAATATCGAAAAGTAATGGCTGAGCTAAGGTCGAGATACAAAAAAACCGCCTAATATTGGCGGTTTTTATTTATGTCAGTTTTACTAGCAAACGCTTTAAAACTGGCTGGTGATTACTCGTCGTCCACTTTTGGTGCGACTTTTTTCTTAGGGATAAACACGGTATCACCCACTGCCACATTCTGGTGGAAGCTCTTATCGCGCTTAACTGGTTTCTTCGGCGTTTTCTTCGCTTGAGTGTTGGTCTTCTTCTTAGCAGGACCGCCTTTAGCAAACGCAGGTTTACGTGGCTTAATGCCTTTGAATTTACCTTTTAGGCCTTCAAGTACAGAGAAGGTCAAATCTTGTTGAAGGTAAAGTTCAACACGCTTGAAGCTGTCCCAGTCTTTTGGACCAACCAAAGAAATCGCATCGCCTTTGTTACCCGCACGGCCAGTACGACCTACACGGTGCACGTACTCTTCCGTATGCTTAGGCATATCAAAGTTGATAACGTGGCTCACGTTTGGAATATCAATACCACGTGAAGCAACATCGGTAGTTACCAAGATCTTGTAAACCGCACGCTCGAACTGGCTCATAATAGCATTACGTTGCGTTTGGTTTAGGTTACCACTCAGTGCTATCGCTTTAAGCTTCTTCTCGTTCAACTTATCTGTTAAACGGTCAGTATCAGCGCGTGTTGCTGTGAAGATCATTACCTGACGGTATTCAGCTTCTTCCAGTACACGGTCTAAAATCGCTTCTTTGTGATCTAGGTGATCACATAAGTAGAATTTCTGTGTGATATCTAAGTGTTGCTCGTTAGAAACACCAACAGAGATACGCTTAGGTGCGTCTAGCATTTCATTTGCAATGCCATTTACTTCAGCGTGATCTAACGTTGCAGAGAACATCAACGTTTGACGACGACGGTGTTTAGCTGCATTGGCAATGCGACGAAGTTCTGGAGCGAAACCCAGATCAAGCATACGGTCCGCTTCATCAAGGATTAGCGTTTCAACACCATCTAGGAACAATGAACGATGTTCTAGGTGGTCAGCAAGACGGCCTGGAGTCGCAACGATAAAACGAGGGTACTTACGCAGTGCTTTAACTTGGTCGTTAAAGTTCTCACCACCTAAGATAAGCGCCGCTTCATAAGACAGACCACCAAGCATGCTACGCAGTTCGCCGTAAACTTGCTTCGCTAGCTCACGAGTAGGAGCCAAAATTACACCACGAGGATCTTTAGCAGAAAACGCTTTTGTTTTTAATGCTTTATGTATCATTGGCAACACAAACGCCAATGTTTTTCCTGATCCCGTTTTTGATGAAGCCAATAGATCCTTACCAGCAATAGCAACAGGGATCGCTTTTGATTGGATCTCTGTCGCCTTCTTGAAGTCGTAATGTTTTAAGTTCTTCAGTAAGCGGTTATCTAAGCCTAAATCTTTAAAGTGCAAAGGACTCTCCAGTCATGATGGTATTGAATAAAATTAATTTAACGTGACATGATACCGCGAAAGTACTTTATAAGGATAGAGATCACAGTAAATTTATCCCTTTATCTATCTTTAGCTAGAACAACGCATGCATTGCTAGCAAAGGGATAGCTCTCCAAAAACACCTTCAAGTCGTCTCTAAATCCTTCATCTCATAAATGAGACACAACGTGATACTTAGCTAATTACCTCAAAAATTTAGCAATTTCTTTAGTTATTGTTTTTGCAGTTAAAAAATTAGTCGCTACAATCATTAATGAAGCGACTATATGATAAAGAATGTATAGCGCATCTTTTGATGATAAATAAGCAAGGAGTTCTTATGAATAAGACGTTAATCGCAGCTGCAGCCTCAGTTTTCATTTTAGCCGGTTGTTCTTCAGAACCAGAAGAAGCTGCAGTGTCAGAAATGGATCAACTAACTAACCAAGTGGCTCAACTTACAAGCGAAGTTGAAGCACTTAAGAGTGACAAAGCAGCCGCAGAAATGAAGGCTCAAGAAGCAGAAGCAGCCGCTATGGCAGCGAAAGAAGAAGCGGATCGTGCTAACGAACGCATCGACAACATCGCTGAGTCTTACACTAAGTAGTTTGAGATCTAATCGCGATTAAGCTGTAGATTAAATAAGTCGCAAAAAGCAGTATATAGACAGCACCACTTCTTATCGGATGTGGTGCTTTTTTTGGGTGACACTAATGCGAGTAAACAAGATAAAACCGCCCCTTGTTGCAGAAGAGGCAATCGAATTAAAACTCAATCACAGGTGGTGCTATCTCTACAGGTACGCCGTTTTGAGCAAAGATAACCGCTTTCGCCTTTGAATTTGGCAGTTCTGCGTCTTCAAGCCACCATTTTAGTTCCACAGGGATCTGTAATGATTTCTTTGAACCATCACTTCGAGTTAATGGCTCGTGCGCTTCAACAAACACACTTCTATCTGGTTCTAATGACACCTTAATCGGCTCATTGATAATGGTGACCTGTTCACCACGGTTCACTTGCTCAAATAGCCACTCAATATCTTTAGGTTCCATTCGGATACAACCAGAGCTAACTCGTAAACCTATTCCGAAGTCTTTGTTAGTACCATGGATCAAATAGTCGCCAGCGCCATAAGCAAGTCTCAAAGCATACTCACCCAATGGATTTTCCGGCCCAGCGGGAACCACTCTCGGTAATTCAATACCCTTTTCAAGATACTCTTTGCGGATTGAATTTGGTGGCGTCCATGTTGGATTCGGTCTTTTTTGGCTTATCTTGGTGATCATCTCGGGAGTATCGCGCCCCACTCGACCGATGCCGACAGGGAAAACATGCACCTGATTTTTCTCGGGCTCAAAGTAATACAACCTTAACTCAGCAAGATTGATGACGATCCCCTTTCTTGGGGTGTCAGGCAAAATCAAGCGGCTTGGAATGCTTAACACATAGCCTTCCGCGGGAAGAAAAGGATCCACCCCTTTGTTAGCTGCCATTAAAGAGAGAAAACCAATATCGTATTGCTTGGCAATGATGGCCAAGGTTTCGCCCGCCGCCACTTCATGCTGCTGGATTCTGCCCACAATGCGGCTTTCCGTTGGTGGCAATTCAAAGGTTGCAGCAGACACCCACGATGAAGCTATCCCGCTGGCAAGCAAAGTAGTTCTTACAACAAGCGACGCCGCCCTGTGGAGTCGTGTTTTCATTGACTGCAAAGGCGTCGAGTTAACGCAATACGACATACAAATCCTTGGTTTGTCTTTTATCAAAGTTTAGATTATCTCTGATCAAACGTCTCTACAACGTATTGTTGTCTCGAAACTAATAGGCAACAAGTTTATATGTAAGCCTTTTCCTCTCATTCGCTTGCAATTTACCCATACAATCGATTGCCTTTACGCTTTCAACATATTTGGTTATCAATATTAATAAAACTATAATGGCAGACCTGTTTTGTGACTAAAGTCTCATGGGGCCACGTTCTAACTCGCTAATATTGCCTCAACAAAACGAATTCAATTCAACAGAATCGGTAATTGATTAAATCCTGTTCCTATAATTACCGTTTAAACTTTGGAGAACGACCATGGCTACACCTCATATTAATGCTCAAGCTGGTGATTTCGCAGAAACAGTACTTATGCCGGGCGACCCGCTTCGCGCAAAATACATTGCAGAAACATTCCTTGATGACGTGAAGCAAGTTTGTGACGTTCGCAACATGTTTGGCTACACAGGCACTTACAAAGGTAAGAAAGTTTCTGTAATGGGCCACGGTATGGGTATCCCATCATGCTGCATCTACGTACACGAGCTAATCGCTGAGTTCGGCGTGAAAAACGTTATTCGTGTAGGTAGCTGTGGCGCGGTACGTGACGACGTTAAACTAATGGACGTTGTTATCGGCATGGGTGCATCTACTGACTCAAAAGTAAACCGCATTCGTTTCAACAACCACGACTTCGCTGCTATCGCTGATTTCGGTCTTCTAGAAGAAGCAGTAAACCAAGCTCGTGCACAAGAAGTTCCAGTTAAAGTTGGTAACGTATTCTCTGCAGACCTTTTCTACACTCCAGAAGCTGACCTTTTCGAAAAAATGGAAAAGCTAGGCATCCTAGGTGTTGATATGGAAGCGGCTGGTATCTACGGCGTTGCTGCAGACCTTGGTGCTAAAGCACTAACTATCCTAACAGTATCTGACCACATCATCCGTGGTGAAAAACTAAGTTCTGAAGAGCGTCAAAAGTCTTTCAACGACATGATGAAAGTTGCTCTAGAGACAGCAATCAACATCTAACGATTTGATAAAAGATACATTGAAAAGCGTTACCCCGCAGCCAGGCTCGCTTGGCTGCTCAAATAATCCCGAGGGGGAGATCGTGTCTAACGACAAGCTGCCAAAAGATGCGGATGGTTTGCAACTCAACTTTTGTAAAACATTGGCGTGTGACAACTTTGGCTTGAGCGATGCAAAACGGTATGTTTTGCAACACGCGAACCCTAAGCGTCCAGCGATGGTTTGTCGTGAATGTGGAGCTTTCCCCCCCTTACTTAACAATCGTGAAGTGTTAAGTGAACTTCATCGCCTAAGACAACTTCACAGCGACGGGCTCCCTGCTTGTCGTAATGATGATTGCGATAACTTCGGCTTATCGGTTCATACCCATAAACATCTTTATCATGCCTTCGGCTACAGTGGCGACAGGCAGCGTTATCGATGCAAAGACTGCCAAACAACCTTCGTTGATAAATGGTCTGGATCCAATAAAAAACTCCAATTTCAAGAGAACCTCATGGGCTTACTGTTCATGGGCTATTCCGTACGTGAAATCTGCCGAAAATTAGAGATCAACCCAAAGACTTTCTATGATCATGTTGACCATATCGCGAGCCGTTGTCGTCGTAAATTAGCGATGATCGATGCACGATGGGTTAACCATGCGAAAGATTACGAGTTCGCATCTCACTACCAGCGTCTGCAACCACAAAGTAACAACGGTGTGGTGTGGATAGCGACGGGCGAGGCGCATTCTGGCTATATACTTTGCCAACACGTTAACTACTCTCAAAATGAAGAACCATCAGGAAACGTCGACCATAACCCTTATGATGATGTGGCACGATTTGTATCCAAAGAGCACTCTTCAGAAGCAAATCTCGAACTGCCTCAGCCCTCTGACAAACTAAAAGAGCGCATTGAACAGCAGTACCAAGTGATTCTTGCGAGAGGTAACGTTGAGGACCCTATGGGTAACCTCACCACATTTAGTTACCCTTCAAAAGGCGCTCTCATTCGACCGCCTTATACCTCTTATGCTCACTTCTTACATGTGTTGGATATGTGTAACGAAGACAAGCATGTCGCCATCTATATGCCACAAGATCCATTACTAAGATCTGCCGCTTTAAGTGTATGTTTGCCGCGCATTCAGAGTCAAAATATTGACCTCATGTATGTCGAAGAAGATTCAGGCTGGCAAGACGACCAAAGTTTTGAAAAGATCGACATCGTTCACATGAGTTGGTGGCGAGATCGCTGGGCTATTGCCAATCAGGGTGATAACCAGAAAGGTATCTGCTACCTAACCGGTAACAATCCAGAACCAAAACAGTGGTTTAACACAGCCTCAATTCAACAAACTAAGTTCTATCAACAGCGCTTTCAGTTGTTATTTGATAGCTTTATTAATGAGCCCAGACGTAAGCTTCGTCCTGGGGGCATTCTTCCATTGCTCGACATATTTAGAGCTTGGCACAATCTGTGCTACCAAGATAAGCAAGGGCTCACGGCAGCACAACGCTTAGGCGTAGGGGAGCTGCCATTAACTCTAAAGCAACTACTTTCATAGCAACAAAGCCTCTAGGTAATTATTCGGGAACTCATTGATTTTAAAGCGACAACATGAGGTAACACCCATAATTAGAAAAGATCGATGTTCCTTTGACGCTCTACGAAAGATAATTGGTGCTTATCTCAAATTACACTCTTATAATGATTGTGTTATCAATATGTTCGATAATCATGGATGTAAGTCTTGGACAAAAATCAGTACCTTCTTGAAACAGAATTAGAAAAACTCAAAACTCGAGTCGACTCTGAGCCATCGGTGATCCTAGAGATTGCCCAACAGTGCCTAGTCCGATCAGAGCAAGTTCTGTTTGAAGAGGGTGCCATCCAGTCATTAATGTTAATGGCAAGATGTAGCTGGAACCTGATGGATTACCAAAAAGGTTTAAAATACATCAAGGAAGCCTACAAGCGCCAAAGCCGATTAGATACCGATCTTTTTCTGCCCGAAATCCTCCATTTACACGCGCTCCAGTTCTGGGGACAAGCCAAGTACTATTCCGCCCAACAGTTCTGGATCAATGCTTTAGAGCAGTCCGCGTTGGTTGATGAAGTCGAAATTCAAATTGAATGCCTCATTGGCCTTGGCAATATTTGGCGGATGACCCACGAATATAAACTTGCACGTTCTACCCACCAGCTTGCCGTTAAAGTTGCTAACAACAGCCGCATTGGTTGGTTAGAGGGTAAAGCCAGAATACTGCTTGCGTGGGATTACTACCTGCTCAACAACTATGTTGAAATGCTGTCGGTATTGGACGGTGCAGAAGAAGCATTAAAAGACCATAAAGATAACACTTGGCATGCAGAGGTATGGGACTTTCGAGGCCTTGCCCTACTTGGTCTTGAACGCTTAGATGACGCGGAGCGCGCCACGGCCAAAGCGCACAATCTGGCAGTTGAACACAACCTAGTTTGGATGAAGGCGCACTCATACATCAGCCGAGCTAGATTGGAGCTCCTGAGAAAAAGACCAGAACAAGCGGCGGAATTACTGAGGCTCGCAGAACAATCCGCAAACGAGTTCGATAATGGCGAGTTGCTGAGCCAAATCTGTTACCAACAATCCTTGGTGGCGGAAGAAAACCAAGACTTCCAAGCCGCGCTCGTCGCCTTTAAAAAGTACCGTCAATATTCTATCGGCATGCTCAAAGAGCAAACGACACGTGTCGGTTTGGACAAAGCACGCAGTTCAAAACGCCAACTTGAACAGAGAGCACGAAAACTGATTAATCGTATTCGCGGTCAGCACGAGTACGATCCTGAAAAGCACCTATCTTACGTTGTCTCTGAAACCTTTTGGTGGGAAAAGTTGGTGCTGTTCAAGACAGAGCTTAAACGTTCAAACCACAGCATCATTATGTTCCATCATGTCGATACTGATTACTTAGATGTCTGTACCGAGATTGCTCATGCTTTATGTAACCAGAATGACTTCATCGCAAGGCTAAGTTCTGAACGTGTGGCCCTTATGCTTTCCGAAAAAGGCGAAGCCGCAGAGAAAACCTTCCAAACTCTCAGCACCATGCTCGATATCTATCCATGGCATAGAAAAGGATTAAAAGGTTCGAAACCAAGCGTCAGCCTCAATGATATTTTGACGTTCCCGTTCACGCTTGAACAACTCGAAGAAGACGATGCTGAGGTAATAGAATAATGGAAACTCTATTAAGCAAGATCACAGACGCCGGTTTAGACCCTTCATCAGTATCAGGTGAAGAAGCGATCATCTTCTGGAACCACATTCGTCAGCACGTTTCGACAACGCAAACAGAGCAAGCGCACTGCTATATCATTAGCTCTGAATACCGTGCCGAGTTACAACAAAATCAAACCAGTATCGAAGAGTTGAGACGAGCACTCGATCTGCTCCACCTTCCTGCCGATATCGAAGATATTCTGACAGTCAAAACCAGTTTAAGTGACCGCTTAGTTGAAACTGGTGATTACACCTCAGCACTCAATGAATTCGTCAGTTCATCGACTATCGCGGTTGAACACGGTCATATCGATGAGTATGTATTAGCTATTTTAGGCATGGGCAACCTGTGTGATTCCTATGGCGATCACAACAGAGCACTTCGTTACTACCAAAAAATCAGCAGCATAGACCATGCGATAAGCAGTCGCTCACTTCGCCTCAAATTCAAGCTGCATATGGTAGCAAGCCTACTTCTACTCAATCGCATTACAGCAGCCAGCGATTTACTGAATGAGTGCGAAGAACTGAGTATTTTGGTCAGTGACAAGTTGCTCACAGCTCAAATACTGCTTTACCAAGCAAAGGTGCTGCGCGCTAAGAAAAAACACCATGAAGCGCTACGCTGTCTGTCTAAGATTCAATACCCAGCCAACAGCACTCAAGCAAGCTGGCTTGCAACCATGACTCGTCTAGAGCTCGCACATTGCCTAAGTGCAACCGGCAAGCAAGACTACGCGAGCATGATTTTGTCGAGCACAGACAAACGCGTGAAAGCCTACTCGTCGCCAGTACTTGCAAAACGATTCTACGATTCGCTGAGTGATGTGTGTATGAATCAAGGGCGTTTTCAAGAAGCGCTAAGCTATGAGAAAAAAGGCTACCGAATTGAAACCGATCTGATGAAGCAGATCCCGATCAGTGAACTCGGTGCAAGCCAACTACGCCGCCTGTCCCGTTTTGAATTACAACTCAAACTCATTCTCTCTGAACAAGAAAACAAAGAGCTGAAAGAGACAACGGAACAACACAAGAATGCGGTTGCTCAGCTTCAACAAGACGTATTCACCGATCCATTGACAGGGTTACACAACCGTCGCTGGTTAGATGTGAAATTGAAAGACATGCTGTTGCACGATACCTCTTTCGCACTGATGGTTATTGATATTGACCACTTCAAGTCTATCAATGATGAACTGAGTCACTTAGTGGGCGATAAAGCGATTGTTAGTGTGTCTCAAGAGCTACGTTCATACTTTAAGTTTAGAGGCGCGTCATGTGTCAGATTTGGTGGAGAAGAGTTCCTCGTCATTCTAGAGAACACTGATCTTCCGAAGGCAGAAATGCACTCTGAAAATTATCGAGAGCGCATTTTCCAATTCGGTTGGCATGAGATACTTGGGGAGCGCGGTTTGACCGTGAGTATTGGTATCACTTTGCATCGTGACGGAGAGAATACTCAACGTACCTTCTACCGTGCCGATAAAGCGCTATACCGAGCTAAAGCCAACGGCCGTAATCAAGTGTGTACAGAGTAGTGGCATATAGCTCTGTAGCTTAGGCCAACTGCTTATTGATAAAAGAACAGAGAAATACCAGCAAGGGCGGCAAGTGTGCCTATGATAGTTTGCTTTGACACCTTCTCCCCTTTCAGCGCATAAATCATCAAAATAAAGACCGGGCTGGTCGCTATCAACGTTTGTGCAATCGCAGGGTTAGCATTCTTCAACGCCACTTGTTGAAGCCATAGAGCGAGAAACGTCCCGACAAAGATTGCTCCTAATAACCACAGTTTATCGAGCTTGGTCATTTCCCATAAATCTCTTTTTATCGATGAATACGGCTTCTTTTCAACGAAAGGGATAATCAGCATCACAGCAAACACGCCAATCGTCAGGCGAATCAAAGCACCTAACAATGGTGGAATATCACCCGCCACTAACGCGTAATGAGAAATAACCACACCAGATGCCTGACAGACACTCGCCACAAGCCCATAACCAATGCCACCCCACTGCGCTTTGTTATTCGATTCACCGCTCGCCGATTTTGATGGCTGGAAGACAACGAAGGTCACCGCTAGTGTTGTAATCACGACACCGAGCCAACTTTGCACTGTCAATACAGCGCCCAGGAACATTAATGCCAGCACACCAGAAAGAGGCGGGGCTAAAGATTCCAGTAACAGCGTCTTATTGGCACCGATTCTTTTCAACGCCGCAAAATAGGCGCTATCTCCAATCGCAATGCCAATCACACCTGAAATTGCCAATATCAGAAAATGGTTGGTACTCAGTTCAAACTCCGGCATCGGAATAAGAGGCATCACCAGCAACATCATCCCTGACGCCACTACACCCTTAACAATGTTCAATTGCATCGCAGAGAAGCGATGACCAAACTGTCCATAAATCCATGTCGCACACGCCCACACAATCGCAGCACCAATAGCCGCCAATTCACCTATATACATCCGTGTTTATCCTTTGTGGTTGTGCACGTCATTTAGAATCGTAGCTGTCATCATTTCAGCTAAAATACCAACCAGAAAGCCGAAATAGCCTCTTCAAACGCGATGAGATTTTATAAGATTCGTCAATAGTTTTGCTCACATTAGAAGCGAACACTCATTATTTATAACTCAGCAAATCATTTTTATAACAATTACTTGGATGATAACGTACTATATTTATAACTAACATCTAACATTACAAGGATCTGTTATGTTTTTAGACTACTTTGCACTCGGCTTACTCATTTTCGTTGCTCTAGTCATCTTTTACGGCATCATCGTTATTCACGATATCCCTTATGAAATAGCCAAAGAACGTAATCATCCTCACCAAGACGCAATTCACGTCTCAGGCTGGGTTAGCCTATTCACTTTGCACACAATTTGGCCCTTTCTATGGATTTGGGCAACATTATGGCGGAAAGACCGAGGCTGGGGCTTCGAAAAACTCGAAGAAGAGCAGCACGATATTCATCACCGAGTGGATGTTTTAATCGATCAAGTTAGCACCCTTCAAGAAGAGATCGCACAGCTCAAACAAGCAAATACTAAACAAAGCAGCACAAAAAAAGAGTCAAACAACGTTCAAGATCAGGAGGCTAAGTAATGGATTTACTACTGATAATGACCTACGCGGCACTTTGTATCACTATTTTCAAAGTATTTAATATCCCACTAAACAAATGGACAGTGCCTACCGCAGTGCTCGGTGGTGTGGTCATCGTAGGAACATTGATCCTATTAATGAACTACAACCATCCTTTCACACAACTTGGCAACCAAGTTTACTCAACGACTCCAATTGTTTCAGGCGTTAGAGGTAAAGTCATTGAGGTTCCTGTTGAGGCGAATTCTCCTTTAAAGAAAGGAGACATCCTCTTTAAAATTGACCCTATCCCTTTTGAAGCAGAAGTCGCCAAGCTCGAAGCGAAAGTAAAAGAAGCAAGCCAAGGAGCACTTGGGCTTGAATCTCAAGTTGCTGAAGCTGAAGCTGCTAAAATCAAAGCGATTGCAGAAAGAGACAAAGCGCAACGCGAATTTTCTCGTTATAAGCGTGGCTTTGAAAGTGGTGCGTTTACCGAACAACAATTGGATACTCGTAGACAAGCTTATAAGGCATCGGAAGCAGCAGTAAAAGTAGCAGAAGCAAGTCAACAACAAGCTCAGATCGCTCTAAATTCTGAAATTGGTGGCGAGAACACCGCAGTGGCAGGATTACTTGCAGACTTACGTAAGGCTCAATTCAACCTTGACCAAACGGTCGTGAGAGCACCAACGGATGGATATGTTACACAACTAGCACTGCGTCCAGGCGTAATGGCTGTACCGCTACCTCTTGCTCCTGTCATGACATTTGTCCATACGGAAGAAAAATACTACATCGCAGCATTCAGACAAAACTCATTGCAACGACTGCATCCTGGTTTCGAAGCTGAATTTTTATTCAGAGCACTACCAGGCAAGATTTTCAAAGGACGCATTGATGAAATAATCCCAGCTATTGGTGAGAGTCAAATTCAAGCGCGCGGGACACTTATTGGTACCAATGCACTTCGTACTAATGGACGCGTATTTGCTAAAATGACCATCACTGATGACCTGTCTGACTACCATTTACCTATGGGTACCGCGGTTGAAGTTGCCGTTTATTCTGACAGCTTCACCCACGTTTCAATCATGCGCAAGGTCCTTATTCGCATGAAGAGTTGGCAAAACTATCTATACCTAGACCACTAAACGGTCAAAGGTACGTGACGAACCCGCTTAACACATTGTTAAGACGAATGAAAAAGTCAGACTCGCTCTGGCTTTTTTGTTGCTGGATTAACCGTAAAATTACGCTTTTACACGATATTTAGGTGTTCAGATGGAATTTTAGACATCTAGACACTTACCTTCCCTTATGGAAGGGTTCTACTGTATAATGCGCGCCTTATTTTTTATCTTTGCCCAAAAAACGTTCTCATTGAGACGCATATTAATAATGGCGAATATTTATTCTTTATTTTGCTTTATTTTTCAGAATTCGAGGTTATCTATGAACTTTTCAGCTAAAACAGTGGTCGTTATCGCCATTGGCGCGGCACTGTACGGCATTGGTGGTTTACCTATGTTTGGTGTCCCAGTGTTTGCTAACACGACATTGAAACCAGCAATGGCAGTTCTAGCACTGTTTTCTGTTTTGTTCGGCCCTATTGTTGGCTTCTTAGTTGGCTTTATCGGTCACTGGGTAACGGATCTATTCGCAGGCTGGGGGGTGTGGTTAACTTGGGTTTTAGGCTCAGGTATCGTAGGCATGGTTATCGGCTTATTCCCGATGTTGACCAAGAACCGCCTTCAGCAAGGTGAGTTGCCTATGAAGGACTTCGCGCTGTTTGTGGTACTTGCCCTTGCCGGTAATGTGGTTGGTTACGGCTGCTCTGCATTCCTAGATACCATCCTTTATGCAGAACCGTTTACTAAAGTCTTCACTCAACTCTCTATCATTGCTGCGGGTAACACCGTTCTGATCGCTGTTGTTGGCTTACTGATCCTAAAATCAGTCGCTAAACGCAACAAACAAAGCCGTAACCTGACTGAGGCATAAGCGATAATGACTATAGCATTTTCGAACTTCTCTTTTAGATATGAGTCGCTGGATAAACCGATGCTAAAAAATATCAATCTAAGGATAGAGAAAGGAGAGAAAATCGTCATTATTGGACCAAGCGGTAGTGGTAAATCTACCCTAGGTCAATGCCTTAACGGTCTGATTCCTCATGCTATCAAAGGTGAGGTGACTGGCTCTCTAGAGATCAACGGTAAGAACATTTCTGATTTTTCTATGCACGACTATACCGAGCAGGTTGGCACAGTATTACAAGATACTGATAGCCAATTTGTCGGTTTGAGTATTGGCGAAGACATCGCATTCGCACTGGAAAATCAGTTAGTGTCGAACATTGATATGTACCCTCTGGTTAAGTCGACAGCAAAAATGGTCGACTTAGCAGATATGCTTGATCGCTCGCCACATGATTTATCCGGCGGCCAGAAACAACGCGTGTCATTAGCGGGCATCTTAGTTGATGACGTTGACATCCTGTTGTTTGATGAACCTTTGGCTAGCCTTGACCCGAAAACGGGTAAAGCGACTATCGAAATCATCGACCAACTTCATAAAGAAACCAACAAGACTATAGTCATCATCGAGCATCGCCTTGAAGATGTACTACATCGCGATATCGATCGAGTGATCTTGATGGAGCGCGGTGAAATTGTCGCGGACATGACACCCGATGAAATCTTAGCTTCTGAACTGCTTGAAACACACGGTATTCGTGAACCACTTTATTTATCTGCTCTGAAGGCAGCGAAAGCACCTTTGACCAGTGAAGATAAGCTATCAAACCTCAAAGCTCTCGATTACAAAAGATTCCGCCCTGCGGTTCAGGCTTGGTTTGCAGAGCGCCCGACTCCAGTTGCCGAGAAGCAGTACCAACCTTTGCTTGAGGTCCACGGCCTGACTTACTCTTACGATGGTGAAAAGAACGCTCTCGAAGATGTCAGCTTTAAGATTGGTAAGGGTGAGTTCGTTTCAATCTTAGGCAAAAACGGTTCAGGCAAATCTACCATCACTAAACTCATCATGGGTGTGATCGATGCCGATTCAGGCTCTTCCTATCTAAATGGTGAAGACCTATCTGAGCTTTCTATCTTTGAAAGAAGCCAGAAAGTCGGTGTCGTGATGCAGAACCCAAATCATATGATCTCTCATCATATGATTTTTGATGAAGTTGCATTCGGTCTGCGTAATCGTGGGGTTGCAGAGCAGGAAATCAAAGAGAAGGTGGAAAGCGTTCTTGAGCTGTGTGGCTTGAGCAAGTTCCGCCACTGGCCAATCGAAGCGCTAAGCTACGGTCAGAAAAAACGCGTAACGATCGCTTCTATCTTAGTATTGGAGCCAGAGCTTCTGATCTTGGATGAACCAACAGCGGGTCAAGATTACCGCAACTACACCTCAATGCTGGCGTTTATCCAAAAGCTTAACCGCGAGTTAGGTATCACCGTCGTGATCATTTCACACGACATGCACCTTGTTCTAGAGTACACCACACGCTCAATTGTCATTGCTGACAGCAAGCTGATTGCCAATGCCGCGATGACGGAAGTATTCAGTCAGCCATCGCTGTTAGAACGCGCAAATCTTTGTACCACCAGCATTTATGAACTCGCGACTATGATGAAAATCGACGACACCAACGCATTCATGCAGTACTTCATCGACTACGAGAGAAGCGCTCAATGAACGTATCAAAAGTAAAATTCGGCATCAATTACATTGATACAAAATCACCGCTTCATGCACTTAACGGCATCACCAAATTTGCGCTCTTCTTAGCTTGGGTAACCGTGGTATTGACTACGTTCGACCTAAGATTGATTACGCTGCTTATTGTGACTGGTTTATACCTGCTAAAGCTCACCAATGTGCCTGTACGCGTATATAAGCCTCTGTTATTGGGTACGGCGAGTGTATTGAGCCTAAATGCTTTGTTCATGTATCTGCTGGCTCCACAGCAAGGTACTGAGCTCATCGGCAGCAAAACCTTATTGCTGACATTGCCGGGTAACTACTCGTTGAGCCAAGAGACTCTGTTTTACTTGGTTACTGTGACGCTCAAATACATGAGCATGTTCCCGATAGCGTTGATTTTTGTCTTCACAACGCATCCGACTGAGTTTGCAGCTAGCCTCAACCGTATCGGTGTTCCTTACAAGATCGCCTATGCGGTCAGCTTAACACTGCGTTACTTGCCAGAAGTTAAGAAAGACTTCATCAATATCATGCATGCTCAACAGGCTCGTGGTGTAGAGCTCTCAAAGAAAGCGCCTCTAATTACTCGAATCAAAAATGTGGCTAAGGTTCTAGGCCCGCTCATTTTCTCTAGCTTGGACCGAGCAGACGAGATCTCTAACGCAATGACGTTACGAGGTTTTGGCCGACACAAAGCTCGCACTTGGTATAGCTATGCACCTTTGAAACGTATCGACTTTGTTTGTTTAGGTGTCATCGCTTTTATCGTGGTGTTAGCCATTGCGAAACGCATTCTAGAGCCGCAGTTATTTTGGTATCCGTTCTAGTCATCTGAATTAGCATAGATAAACAAAGACTTTAAATAACACACCGCTCAATAGGGCGGTGTTTTTGTTTATGCCAAAATCTGATTGATAATTGAACCAATGACACAATACTGACTATATTTAACGATAAATTGACCAGTTATTTACCCTTGGAGTTTGAGATTTAATTCATAAGCTCTTAATATACTCGTTTACAGAATGTTACAATCAGTAGAGATTTGTAATGGCTCGAATTACTCAAGTACAAAAACTAGAAAATCAAAAAAACTACGATGAGATCGTACTAAACCTTTTTCTGGCTGAAGGACATGAAGCACTAACTTATGCAAGGATTGCTCAAGAGATTGGCATTAGTTTAACGACGCTTCAGGGCTATTATCCGTCGACCCGCGCTATCCGATCAGCGTTACACCAACACATGCTATCAATTGTTATAGAGAATCTAGAGTTCTCATCGGAAGAGGTATTCATTCAATCTTGGCAAAACGCTCTAGATAATGATCAATTTCGATTCGTGATCAAATTGATGTTTTTCCATGCCTCCCAGGTCAAGAGCCCTGAACAGTTTAACATCAGTTCAGATGGTCAATTCCGCGAGATAATGTTTAATAGCTTTGGGCTTGATACCGTTCGAATCCTTGAGACTGTCGTAGGACGTTCAATGTTCTATCTCACAAACTTCAAGCAGCATTAAACCAAGCGTTAGAAATACAAAAATGGGAGCCTTTCGGCTCCCATTTTCTTTTTAGTTATCGCTTACTTCAACTTATAGACCTAATTTAGCTTGTAAAAAACGGTCGATAACGGTGGTAAACGCAGCTCAATCGATGTGTCTAGCCCTTCGCTCTCTACAGATTCAATCTCAGCAGTCTGCTTCACTTCAAAACCGCTGCCTGCATAGTCGACAGAGTCTGTATTCAACAACAATGCGTATTCACCTTTTGCAGGAACACCTAAGCGGAAATGCTCGTGAGGCACTGGCGTAAAGTTAGACACTATCAATACTCGCTCACCAGATTCACTGATGCGCTCGTGCGCAAGAATGCTCGCTTCAGCAGAGTCCTGTAGACGCCATTCAAAGCCTTTCGGATCAAAATCAAGATCGTGCATTGCAGCTTCAGAGCGGTACAGATTGTTCAGGTCTTTCGTTAAACGCTGAACACCTTGATGACGCTCGTAATCCAGCAAAAACCATTGCAGCTGGTCGTCATGGTTCCATTCAGCCGTCTGACCAAATTCTGCACCCATGAAGTTCAGCTTCTTACCTGGTTGCGCATACATGTAACCCATATAAGCACGTAGGTTTGCCGTTTGCTGCCATTCATCACCAGGCATCTTGTTGTGGATAGAACCTTTACCGTAAACCACCTCATCGTGAGACAGAGACAATACATAATTCTCACTGTGTGCGTAAACCAGTGGGAAGGTAATCGTATCGTGGTGATATTTACGGTTGATTGGGTCTTCTTGAATGTAAGACAAGCTGTCGTGCATCCAACCCATGTTCCACTTAAAGCCAAAGCCTAAGCCGCCCATAAAAGTCGGTGCTGAAACACCAGGGAAAGCCGTTGATTCTTCAGCAATCGTCATCGCATTCGGAAAGTGTTTATACACTTCTTCGTTCATCCACTTAAGGGTTGCGATAGCGTCGTAGTTTTCGTTGCCGCCATCCGCATTCGGGATCCATTGGTCATGGCTACGCGAATAGTCGAGGTACAACATCGAAGCAACCGCATCAACACGGATGCCATCAATGTGGAATTGCTCGAACCAGTACAGTGCATTAGAAACTAAGAAACGACGAACATGCTCTTTGCCTAAATCGTAAATGTACGAGTTCCAATCTTGATGCCAACCACGACGTGGATCTGGATCATGGAATAATGGCGTACCATCGAAGTTTGCTAGGCCGTGATCATCACTTGGGAAGTGAGCAGGAACCCAGTCCAGAACAACGCCAAGACCCGCTTGGTGACATTGATCGACGAAGTATTTGAAATCATCTGGAGAGCCAAAACGGCTAGTCGGTGCAAATAGACCTACAGGCTGATAGCCCCAAGAACCGTAGAATGGATGTTCTGAAACTGGCATTAGTTCAACGTGCGTGTAGCCAAGATCCGTTAGGTATGGGATCAGCTCTGCCGCAAGCTCGCGATAATTTAAGAATTCACCTTCAGCGTTACGCTTCCAAGAACCTGCATGCAATTCATAGAACGAAAGCGCTTCTTTGCGCTTTTGCGTTACCGGGCGATTTTGCCATTGAGTATCTTGCCACTGGTAACGAGCGTGATCGTAAGTTACAGATGAGAACGATGGGTATTGCTCAGAGTAGAAACCCCATGGGTCAGCTTTGTGTGGTAAGCCTTCGCCATTTGGTCCTTTTAATTCAAACTTGTATTGAGCGCCTTCTTCCAGTTCAGGAATGAATAAGCCCCACATACCGTAATCTAGGCGTTGCATTGGGTGGCGGCGACCATCCCAAGCGTTGAAGTTACCCACCAAGCTTACCGCAGTTGCATGCGGTGCGTACACCAAGAAACGCGTACCTGAAATCGTCTGTCCATCACGCTCTAGCGTAATAAACTGAGCCCCCATGTGATGATACATATCTTTCGGTGTATGAAGATCTTCATAACTCGCGTACAGATCGTGGTACTGGTAAGGATCATCGATGATCTGTTCTACGCCAGCCCAATCAACCGCAAGCTTATAGTGAGTAAAACGTAAGTCTCTCTTTTGCTTAAGAATGAAACCACTTTCACCCTCTCGCGCTAACTCAATACGAGGTTCCTTTCCAACAATCAACTCGACTTTATCTGCCCCAGGAATCCACACACGTAATGCACCTTGCTCAGAAGGTAGGTATGGCCCTAAAAACGCGAATGGGTCTGTGAAACAAGCCTGTGATAGTTGGGTATATATTTGTTTTTGCTTTGAAATCGAACTTAGTTCCAAAACGTTTCTCCCTAACCAAACATCCAAAAAACATAATACAAAAATGCCCGCTATTAGTGCGGGCAATATAACGACGGTTTATTCTACCAGATGAGCATTCATTATTGAGTGACCGAGGTTGTAGTTTCGTACGGCGTAAGCAAAAAACCACCTAATTTCAAGTCACTCACGTCATTACTTACCGGCTTTTTCTCGAACGTCAGTCAGCTTAGAAGCGATACGATTAACGCCTTCGTGAGCAAATATTTCGTCCAAGTTCATTGATAGTTTACGACGCCAGTTAGGGTATTCATCAACCGTGCCAGGAATGTTTACTGGCTTGTCCATCTCTAGCCAATCTTCTAGCTGAACGCTCAGTAGTGTTGAACCACCAGCCGCTACGTGCAGTTGAAGTGCCTCAGCAAGGTAAGAGTCCATCGGTACTTGGCTCGCATCGCGGCCCACACCTTCTGGTAGGAAACCATGCCATGCTACTGAATCTAAGATACCTTGCTTGCACTCTAGGCGGTCATCGAACAAGGTTTCTAATTGTTCTGCATCTGGGTATAAGCCAATCTCTTGGCCCATTTTCAGGTCATCACAGTGCCAGAAGCCACGAAGCGTTGGCATATCGTGAGTACACAGTGCCGCCATCGATTGTGATGCGTAGTGTTTTGGTGAGATGAAACCACCGTCATCTTCTGATGTTTCGAAGAAGAACACTTTGTAAGAGTGCACGCCAGCATCTGCAAGGATGTCGACAATCTCATCCGGTACCGTTCCTAAATCTTCACCGATAACGCTACATTGGTAACGGTGAGATTCAAGCGCCAGAATAGACAGCATATCTTGTACTGGGTAGTAGATGTACGCGCCCTTAGTTGCGTTCTCACCCTTTGGAATCCACCACAAGCGCAGTAGACCTAAAACGTGGTCGATACGCAGTGCACCACAGTGCTTCATGTTCGCACGAAGTAGCTTGATGTAAGCGTCGTAGCTTGTTTCTTGAAGCACTTCTGGGTTTAACGGAGGTAGACCCCAGTTCTGACCCAAAGGACCAAGAATATCAGGTGGAGCACCAATGCTCGCATCCATCACTAGGTTGCCTTCGTCAGCCCAAGTCTCGCTGCCTGAATCTGCAACACCTACCGCTAAGTCACGGTACAGGCCAACAGCCATGCCCTTCTCTTCTGCAAGAGACTGTGCATCGTTGATCTGGCAATCTGCTAGCCATTGCAGGTACATGTACAGATGAACGTTTTCTAAGTTCTCTTTGATGTATTTCTGTGTCGCTGGGCTGTCGAATGTACGGTACTTCTCAGGGAATACCGGCCATCCCCACATGCCAGAATCTTCTGCATGCAGTTCACCATGTAGAGCATCAAACGCCGCTTGATGCATCAGGCTATCGCCACCCTCTTCTACGAAGGCTAAGAACGCTTGTGCACGGTCGCTGTTTTTGTCTAGATGACGAGTCTTAAATTCTGCGAATAGCAGAGGCAAGATGCTCATCTTAAGCTCAGACACTTCGGTGTAGTTTACCCAGTGTGCTTCACGCGCTTTTTGTAGACGCTGTTGGAACTCTGCGCTGCCGACTGTTTGTTGTGCTTCTGCACTTAGTGCAAATTCAGGAACTGAACTCACATCAATGTATAAGATGTTCAACCAGCGACGAGAAGATGGGCTATATGGGCTCGCACCTTCAGGGTTCGCAGGGAACAATGAGTGAATTGGGTTTAGACCAACGAAGTCACCACCACGAGAAGCGATATCCGCAACAAGCTGTTTTAGGTCACCGAAATCACCAATACCCCAGTTATGCTGAGTTCTTAGGGTATAAAGTTGAACACTGGGTCCCCAAAGCTTTTTGCCTTGCTCGATTGGTGACTGCTTGAAACACGCTTTTGGCGTAATAATCAGTGTCATCTCGTAAGGCTTCTTACGGCGCTTACGGCTCACAATGAGCTTGTGATAACCCCATGCCAAATCACTTGGCAATGCAAACACTAAAGGGCCACCCTCGGCACGCTCGTCACGAATGACTTGAGATTGAAGATAGCCTTCAAGTACCTCTCCTTGCTCGGTTTCTAAGCGCCAGCTGAACTCACTTTCACGAGCACTTACACCTAGATTAAGCGCCACTTCTACTGGCTCACCGTCACGCAAGACAAGAACTGGGTCTAGTACATCTTTTTTGTGTTTTCTTTCTGCTGACTTAAGCAGTGCATCATCGCTGCTTGTATCGTAGCCCAACGAAGCCAATAGAGACGTGATCGTCTCGTCTGATACTTGTGCTTCATCGCCCCACGCACTAACGTAACTGTCGGCAATGTTTGCCATTTCTGCGACTTGTTTTAATACGGTCTGTTCTTTCATCGCTCTCTCCGAAAACGTTCTGACGCTTTCTATTTTGTAGGGTTGTTAATTTAATTTTTACTAATCAATTAGCTTGTGACAATCGGTTTGTAAGCAGCTTGTTTATAAACGAAACCTTTAAGCCTTTCGTTTGCTCACAAGCTAATTGAGCCAAGGCAGAAACTGCCTTGGCTACTTTGGAAGTATTAACGGTTAACCGCTTCAAGTTTCCAGATGTTGTTCACGTAGTCGCGGATAGAGCGGTCTGATGTGAACTTACCAACCAATGCTGTGTTAAGAATTGCTTTCTTAGCCCAACCTGCTTGGTCTTTGTATTGCGTGCCCATGTCTTCGTGCGCTTTCACGTAAGATGCGAAGTCAGCAAGACATAGGTAAGGGTCACCACCGTCTAGCAGGCTATCAAACGTTGCACGTAGAAGGCCTGGTTGACCTGGAGTGAACTCATCGCCAGTCAGTAGGTCTAGAGATGCTTTCAGTAGTGGGTCTGCATTGTAGTAGTCGTATGGGTTGTAGCCTTGAGCTTTCAGAGCTTGAACACCATCAACGTCTAGGCCGAAGATGTAGATGTTTTCATCACCCACTTCTTCACGAATCTCAACGTTTGCACCATCCATCGTACCGATAGTTAGCGCGCCGTTTAGAGCCATCTTCATGTTGCCCGTACCAGATGCTTCTTTACCCGCTAGTGAGATTTGCTGAGAAACGTCTGCTGCAGGGATGATGATTTCAGCCATGCTTACACGGTAGTCAGGAATGAATACCACTTTCAGTTTGTTACCGATGCGAGGGTCGTTGTTGATCTTCTCTGCAATCTTGTTAACCGCGAAGATGATCTCTTTCGCTAGGTGGTAACCCGGTGCTGCTTTCGCTGCGAAGAAACATACGCGTGGCTCACATTCGAAACCAGGTTCGTTAAGAATACGGTGGTACAGAGATAGAATGTGTAGCAAATCTAGGTGCTGACGCTTGTATTCGTGAAGACGTTTGATTTGAACGTCAAAGATAGCGTTAGTATCTAGCTCGATACCCATGTTCTCTTGAACCCAATCAGCTAGGCGCTGTTTGTTTTCTTTCTTAACAGCCATGAATTCTTTTTGGAATTTCGCGTCTGTTGCAAACTTAGCGATGCCTTCTAGCTGCTCAAGTTTTGCTGGCCATTCAGTGCCGATCTTACCCGTGATTAGCGCAGATAGACCTGGGTTACAGAACTTCAACCAACGACGTGGCGTGATGCCGTTCGTTACGTTAGTCAGTTTACCTGGGAAGATTTCGTTGAACTCAGGGAACAAGTCTTTCTTAACCAGTTGTGAGTGAAGCGCAGCTACACCGTTTACTTTGTAAGAACCAATCACACATAGGTTTGCCATGCGAACCATGCGGTGGAAACCTTCTTGGATGATAGAAAGCTTCGCTTGCTTCTCACCGTCACCAGGCCACATCTTGCGAACTTCTTGCATGAAGCGGTGGTTGATTTCAAAAATGATTTCCATGTGACGTGGAAGAAGACGGTTGATCAGTGATTCAGACCAAGTCTCTAGTGCTTCAGGAAGTAGTGTGTGGTTCGTGTATGCGAACGTATGAGCACTGATTTCCCATGCTTGGTCCCAAGATAGACCTTTCTCGTCAATCAAGATGCGCATTAGCTCAGGAATCGCAATCGTTGGGTGCGTATCGTTAAGCTGAATCGTTTCTTGCTTAGGCAGATCTTCTAGAGAGAAACCTGCTGCTTCGTGACGACGTAGAATATCGCGAACAGACGCTGCTGAGTGGAAGTACTGCTGCATTAGGCGCAGAGTCTTGCCTTTCTCGTGGTTGTCGTTCGGATAAAGTACTTTAGTGATGTTACCTGCATCGATTAGCGAGTGTTGCGCTTCGAAGTAGTCACCGTTGTTAAAGCTTGCTAGTGAGAATGGTGCAATTGCCTGACATTCCCAAAGACGCAATGGGTAAACCGTGTTTGACTCGTAACCTACGATAGGTAGATCCCAAGGCATTGCTTTCACTTCCATACCTGGAACCCAAGTACGTACTTCTTTACCGTCGATGAATTCAACTTCTACATGACCGTAAAAACCAATGTGTTGTGCTAGTTCTGGACGAGCCACTTCCCATGGGTAACCTTCAACACCGCGCCATGCGTCAGGTGCTTCTTGTTGGCGACCGTCTTGGAAAGATTGCTTGAATAAACCGTATTCGTAGTGAAGACCGTAGCCTACTGTTGGGTATTCTTGAGCGGCACAAGAATCCATGAAACAAGCAGCTAGACGACCAAGACCACCATTACCTAGTGATGGGTCACGTTCTTCTTCTAGAAGGTCAGTTAGGTTTTGACCTAGCTCTTCCATTGCATGAGTGATCTGTTCGTAAAGACCCATGCTGATCAGGTTGTTACCTGTTAGACGACCAATCAAAAACTCTAGTGATAGGTAGTTAACGCTCTTAGCGTTCTTAATTTTTTCATCATTTTCAGTTTCTAGCAGGTCAAAAGTCGTTAGCTCTGCAAGAGCACGACCCATTGCTAGATACCATGAACGGCTGTCTGCTGTTTCAACGGTTGTTGCGTAGGTTGCAGATAAATGTTTCTTAACACTCTCTTGGAATGACACTTTATCGAAAGTTTTTTGCTGAGTTGGTTTCATTTCAGAAATCTCGCTTTTAATAGTTCTAATTCATCTGTGACATATCGTGCATGGTCACCATAAACTAAACATCCTCCCGCTAATGCAACTGACTAGGAGTAGATGGGAGGGCGTAGGGGGCGTACCGACTTAGGGTTAGTGATCTGACTCTCATGTTCTGACTGAGAACAAAAACTTGGAGTGACTAAGATCACAAGCTCCCGTTCGATAACTTAACTTCAATTGATGTGACTTTTATTTAACCCATTTAAAGTCATTGCCAAATCTGAGTTTCAGATCACGAAATAATTTCCAACTCTCATCTTTTGCATTGATTCCCGTGTAGGGATGAACGAAGTCACATTCACAAACCAACCCGCAACGTGAGCAAAGTCTCAAATAAAGGGCGTAGACACCCAAAAACATGCAGGAGTGCAAGGTTTCTGAGGAGGATCGTAGTCGGTAACGTTTGGCTTCACGTAATATGAGTAAAGACTTAAGTAATTAGGCTCATGTCATTGGAGTGCACTCAACGATAGATTGGGATATTCCAGAACATAGCCACGGAATAGGTGTAAAACTTCGATATGTGGATCCCTTCGAAACTGACTCGTCCCGGCCGCTTACATAATGCAATCCTACGACCTAGGGTTCTCGATCTGCTTCACAATGCAGATTGCTATAAGCTTGTGTTGTTCCGCTCTCCAGCGGGCTACGGCAAAACCACCATGGCTGCACAATGGTTGGTAGATAAACCTAATGTGGGTTGGTACAGCATTGATGATAGCGACAATGATGCCTTCCGCTTTATCAACTACCTACTTCAATCACTTAATAAAGCGACTCAAAATGCCTGTCCGAATGCCCAAAAACTGGCAGAAAAGCGACAGTTTTCATCGCTGCATTCTTTATTAAGTGAAGTATTTGCCGAGATGTCGGAATTCCATCACGAGTGCTTTCTGGTGTTGGATGACTATCACTTGGTCAACAATGACGACATCCACGAAGCCATGCGCTTCTTCCTCAAACACATGCCCGATAACCTAACGTTGGTTGTCACCAGTCGTGGTACGCCACCACTTGGTACAGCAAACCTGCGCGTTCGTGACTTAATGATCGAATTAGGTAATGACTCGTTGGCGTTTGATACCGAAGAAACCACACGCTTTTTCAACCAACGCGTAGCCGACGGCATTGATGACACCACGGCAGATAGCATTTGTAGTTATGTAGAAGGTTGGCCTTCTGCACTACAACTTATCGCGCTACAAGCACAACACCAAAAACGCACTCTTGCACAGTCCGCAGAGTCATTCTCTCACTTTAACCACGCCCATCTTTGGGACTACTTGGTTGAAGAAGTATTCGACCTGCTAGACAAAGAAACCCGACAGTTCTTGATGCAATGTTCTGTGCTTGATCACTTCAACGATGAGCTTGTGTGTGCACTTACACAGCGTGAAGATGCCTTAGGTATGATCGAATCACTCAACCGTTTTGGTTTGTTCATCTACCCGCTTGAAGGTGAAAAGAACTGGTATCGCTTCCATAACTTGTTTGGTGAATTCCTCGCACATGAGCGCCAAGCTCGAATTCCTCAGCAAGAAGCTGAACTGCATCGAAGTGCTGCAAAAGCGTGGATCAAGCAAAACACACCACACCAAGCACTACGTCACGCACAGCGTGCTGAAGATCCAGAACTGATCATTCAAATCCTGACTGAGCACGGTTGGCCGATGTTCAACCAAGGTGAGCTTTCGTCATTAGAAATGGCGATCAAACAGCTAACCACAGATCAACTATACAGTGAGCCAAAGCTTTCGATGTTGCGCGCTTGGCTTGCACAAAGTCAGCACCGTTATGACCAAGTGGGTACTTTGTTGGAAGAGGCTGAGACTCAATATCAAGCGCGAAACATTGAACTCGATACTCAGCAGCAAGGCCAATACAACGCCTTACGCGCACAAGTTGCCATCAACAGCAATGAGCCTGAGAAAGCATTGGAATTGGCTGAGCTTTCGTTGAGTCAGTTGAACACCACCGTTTATCGTAGCCGCATTGTCGCAACCTCGGTTGTGGGCGAAGTGAATCACGTAATGGGTAACCTAAGCCGTGCGCTACCGATGATGCAACAAACAGAAAAACTGGCACGTCAGTATCAGGTTTACCATCAGGCCCTGTGGGCGATTCTGCAACAAAGCGAAATCTTGATTGCTCAAGGTTATGTTCAAGCTGCATTTGAGCTACAAGACAGTGCATTCAAATTGATTGAAGAACATCAGCTGCAATACGTACCTCTGCACGAATTCTTGCTGCGTGTTCGCGCTCAGATCTTCTGGTGTTGGAACCGACTAGATGAAGCGGAAGAGTGTTGCTACAAAGGCTTAGATATCCTTGGTCACCACTCTCCGAGTAAACACCTGCACAGCTATTCTATGTTGGCTCGTATTTCATTGAGCCGTGGTGAGATTGATAAAGCGTCGAAATTTATCGACCAGATTCAGCACCTATTGCGTCAATCGACTTACCACGTAGATTGGACGGCAAATGCTTCTCTTTCTTTGATTCTGTTCTGGCAAGTAAAAGGCGATAAAGAAGCTATCCGTGATTGGCTGAGTGTGGCTGTTCGACCTGAATCGGCAAGTAACCACTTCTGCCAACTTCAGTGGCGAAACATCGTTCGTGCTCACATCATCCTTGAGCAGTATGAAGACGCAGAAGAAGCGCTGACTTTCCTTAAGAGTGAAGCCCAGCGTTCGCACCTGATTACAGACACCAACCGCAACTTGATCGTTGAAGCCGTGTTACGTACACAAATTAACGATGAAGACAGCGCACGAATACTACTCGAAGAAGCGCTTCATATGACTAACCAAACCGGTATGGTCGGTAACTTCTTGGTAGACGGTGGGACTATCGGGCATATCTTGGATAAGTTGAGCAACAAGCCAGGCTTAGGTGATTTAGAACGTCACCGCGCACAACAAATCATGAAAGATATTTCCGCGACCCAACGCAGCCGCTCGGTTCACTTCGATGAAGACTTTGTTGAGAACTTGGTTAATCACCCGAACATTCCTGAGCTTGTGCGTACTAGCCCACTCACCCAGCGTGAATGGCAAGTACTTGGTCTGATCTACTCAGGATTCAGTAATGAGCAGATCGCTCAAGAACTCGATGTAGCGGGTACCACAATCAAGACTCACATCCGTAACCTTTACCAAAAGCTCAACATTGCTAACCGTAAAGAAGCAATCAGCACAGCGGAGAACTTGCTGCAGTTGATGGGGTACTAAAACGGATTCGAGATTCGAGATTCGAGATTGATTCGAGATTGATTCGAGAAAACATAAGCTAGTCACCGATGGTGGCTGGCTTTTTTTTCATCTGAAGTTTAGAACCTAAAAATGTAGGAATGGGAAAAGTAAAAAGACGATCACCAAACGACAGGCAAAAAAATAGCCAACCGCAATAATCGCGATTGGCTCTATATATTTGTGAACAAATCATAAGTTCACTAACAACGTCAGTTGGCTAGGTGACCCTCGGCTTAAGAAGGGTCAATGTATATAATGCAGTTAGCGTGCCAACTTTTATTCGACGTTTTATAAGCCCTGCACCGCATAAAAACCATGAATTTGTCATGCGAATTGCAAAGTGCATTTGCATATTGCAACCAAGATGCAATATCGATAAGGGATCAGTTTCATCTCTGCTCTTAATGACAAATCACTAAGTGGTTGTTATCTAAATGTTAGGCAAATATTCACTTCAACTTATTGCCTTACAATTAATAGAGTAATAAAAGCCCTTCCCCAAAAGCATATTCATACTTTTTTTACACTAAAGTTTGTATACTGCACAAAATCATCCTCAACTCTATGAAGCAATGAACTACTTAAGTACTTTTTTCAAAGGCATGGCAATGGGCGCAGCAGACGTTGTACCTGGCGTGTCGGGCGGAACCATCGCATTCATCACTGGTATCTACGATACGCTGCTAGAAAGCATTCGCAGAATTAACCCTAGCGTACTTGGCTTATGGAAACTCGAAGGCTTCAAAGCCGCGTTTAATCACATCAATGGTTTCTTCCTAATTTCACTGTTCGCGGGCGTATTCACGAGCATTGCGACATTCGCAAAATTGATTTCTTGGTTATTAGTCACCCACCCTGTTCCACTGTGGTCTTTCTTCTTCGGCCTGATCTTGGTCTCGGTTTTCCATATTCTTAAGCAAGTAGAGAAACGCGATATGATTCGCTTCGTGTTTTTGCTGCTTGGCGTTGCTTTCGCTTATAGCATTACCGTGCTTAAACCGCTGCAAATGGAACCAACCAGCATCAACGTATTGATTGCGGGTGCGATTGCTATCTGCGCGATGATTTTACCCGGTATTTCAGGCAGCTTTATTCTGCTCCTGATTGGCATGTATGGCCCCGTGCTTGGCGCCGTTAAATCATTTCAAGTCGATGTACTTGCGCTATTCCTTGCGGGCTGTGTGATCGGACTGCTGACTTTCTCACATGTACTGTCTTGGCTATTGCGTTCATTCCGCGACTTCACATTGGTATTCTTAACCGGTTTGATGATCGGTACGCTGCCTAAGATCTGGCCTTGGAAAGAGACCATCAGCTGGCGCACAAACTCAAAAGGTGAACAAGTTCCTCTGATTCAAGAAAACCTATCACCGTTTGATTTTGAAGCGGTAACCTCTCAGCCTTCTCAGTTGGTCATGGCGATTGTGATGATGTTTGCTGCGATTGCATTGGTTTTAGGCCTGGAGAAGTTCGCAGAGCGTAACGCTGACTAATCATTCAACGTATTTCTGGAACATGTTCAGAATGGATAGAACTTAGAAATACTAAGCTCACATATCTATTAAACAGACAAAAGCGAAGCCAATGGCTTCGCTTTTTTAGTTCTACCATACGCACAAAATTGCTTTTTGATACAAGCACGTATTGAGGGGTGTGATAACATCGCCGCTCTTATAAAATTAAATGAGAACACGACATGCACTCTGCATTAAAGGTTGCTGCTGTTGGGATCGCTCTCGTGGCAGGCTTTTATGGGCCGCAAGCAATTCAGCAATTTAAATCTGCGATGGAGCACTCAACTGCCGACGTCAGCTTGGATGATTACTGCATGCTTTCAACCACATCGTGTGAGCAGGAATCCATTTCAATGTCGCTTGACCGAGAAACCGCGCAACCTCTTCTACCCACAAAGATAAAGGTAGTTTGGGAAGGTGCTGCATCTGAGACACTGGTGTTATCGCTCACAGGTTTAGAAATGGAAATGGGATCAGCGCGTTTTCAATTAAAGAGCATTGGCAACAATACCTATGAAGGTGATGTGATTTTACCTGTATGTACTTTAGATAAAATGACATGGATCGGTGAACTCACTGATGGTGTCGATACTGTAAACCCTGCAATAAGGATGGCAAGATGAGTAGAAATTGGTCGTTAGCATTGGTTGTCGCTTTTGTACTTGGCTTTGGTGTCAAAAGCTATCTTGATGGGCAAAACGAAGTTCAAGAACAACACGCTGCAAAACAAGAGTTCTCCGCAACGACTCTTTTCGGCAAAGACAACCAACCAACGGAAATCTTTGACCAAACCGATGACAGAATTCGTATCGTTTACTTCGGTTTCACACGCTGCCCAGATGTGTGCCCCACTTCTTTGGCTATGTTGGCCGGAGCACTTAACCAAGTCTCTGATGAAGCAAAAGCCAAGATTCGCCCGATGTTTGTCTCTCTCGACCCTGAGCGTGATGCAGCAGAAGCCTCATACGAATACGCACAATACTTCCACCCAATGATGGAAGGATTAAGTGGTCCTTTGGATGTGACAACCACGCTTGCACACAACTACGGTGTTATTTTCAGAAAGACCAAGCTGGAAGGTTCAGAGTTGGAATACACCCTAGACCACAGCTCATATTTTTATTTTTTAAAGCCCGACGGTACCTTGATTACCAAAGTACCGCACACGTTGACGCCAGCGCCAATTGTTGAGGCTATCAACAAGCTGACGCAGTAAAACGTAAAAACAAAGAACTTACTCAATAAAGTTCAAAAAAAGTCAGGTCCCAGACCAAAAACATAAAAATTAAGGACAACAACATGAAGTTAAAAGCACTTGCTCTAGCAGGCTTATTGCTCACCCCTTTTGCTCAGGCTAGTAGCGATATTATGGTTCATGACGCGTACGCTCGTGCAACCCCGCCTTCAGCAGTGAACAGCGCGGTGTTCACGACTCTGATGAACCACAGCGATAAAGATCGCGCTATTGTTTCTGCAACAACACCTGCAGCAGGTAAAGTAGAACTTCATGATGTAATCATGGATGGCGATGTTATGAAAATGCGCCAAGTTCAAGAGATCACCATCCCTGCAAACGGTGAAGCGGTACTTAAACCTGGTAGCCTACACATCATGTTGTTCGACCTAAAAAGTAGCCTAAAAGAAGGTGAGCAAATCGAGATGACTCTGACCTTTGCCAATGGTGAAACACAGACCTTCGACGCACCAGTGAAGAAAGTGATGAGCGGCATGAAGAAGATGAACCACGACCATCATTAATCGTATTCACAATTGATAAAATAATTTAAGCCACGATGACTTCTCGCCATCGTGGCTTTTTGTTAAACTGAGCGCGCTTTTTATTCAAAGCCTGAACACATAAATAAACCAAGGAGAATAGAAGATGATTGTAATGAAAACACTAAAACTGGCAGTAAAAGTAACGCGTTAATTTGTTTGGTTAATCAAACTTTAATCTCGAACTACCAACATTAAGCCATCAGCTGGCTACCGCACACTTTTACCCGGTTTACTGTTGATCGTAAGTGATCAATATCTGCATGCCTGTAAAGCATGACTCAAATCCGGGGTCCTATCGATTTTGAATTCGACCCAAGCTCAAACATTTTTGACGTCTCGACGCTTTTTGAACTGACCAACGCTTTTCGATCTCATCGACAACCTGAGATCTTACAAGACGTTAATGCTCTCATAAGACTTTAATGCACTGATAAGACTTTAATGCTCTCACAAGAAAAGAAAGCTCGCACGTCTGGGTAAATAGACATGAATTCACAAAACGCATTTTCTCATCCAATGTCACTTCAACAACTTGGATGGCAACCTGTATTCCAACAACAACTGACACTTGAAGACTACGACCATTCAGTGATCGCCCGTATCACCGCGCACCATCGCAGTGGCTACACATTTGCGTCTGAACAAGGCGAAATCACTCTACCTATTCATCACAACCAACCTGCAATGACCGTTGGCGATTGGGTAATATTGAACTCTGAACTGCAATTCGATCGCTTACTAGAACGCCAATCGCTCTTTAGCCGAAAAGCTGCAGGCAGTCGTGTGGCTGAACAATATATTTCAGCCAATATCGACACAGTGTTTATCGTGGTTTCATTGAACAACGACTTTAATCTGAGTCGCATTGAACGCTACCTGGCACTCGCAAATGAAGCACAAGTTGAAGCGGTTATCGTCCTGACTAAGAAAGACTTGTGTGACGACTACGAAGGCAAAGTACAACAGGTACAAAGCTTAGACCCGATGCTCATGATCGAAGCGGTCAATAGCCTAGATCAAGGCTCAACCCAAGTACTGTCACCTTGGTGTAAAACCGGCAAAACCGTCGCGCTAATGGGGTCTTCTGGTGTGGGTAAGTCGACTTTGGTTAACTCATTGCTAGGTGAAGCATCGCAGGCAACTGGTGGTATTCGTGAAGACGACAGTAAAGGTCGTCATACAACCACATCACGATCACTCCACTTGCTCGCATCAGGTGGCTTGCTTCTCGACACTCCAGGAATGCGAGAGCTCCAACTTGCAGACTGCGCTGAAGGCGTGAGTGAAACTTTTTCAGACGTCGAAGAGTTAGCAATGCACTGCCGCTTCTCTGATTGTCATCATGAATCAGAGCCGGGATGCAAGATAAGGGCTGCCATTGAGAGTGGTGAACTGTCTGAAAGACGATTTACTAACTATCAAAAGCTACTGAGAGAGCAAGCAAGAAACGGCGCTTCTCTTGCAGAGCAACGCGCTAACAATAAGCAGCTTTCCAAAATGTACCGAAACGTACAGTCAGAAAGCCGTAATATTAAGAAAGGCTCAGCTTAAGCAGTTGGATATTGACGGTAATCTGAGTTAATCGCTCAACGCTGATCTGAAACACCGAGCCCCACGTGTCAATCGCGTGGGGCTTTATCTACAAATTCCCCTCCTAATCAACAAGGGATATTAAGATATCGTCTGCTTCCGAAAGTAAAAATTCACCATTTATAATAGTTGGAATTTTTCTTAGCGAGTTAATCATCACGTTAATGTTTCTCTTTATCCAGTTCAATATAATTCCCCCTTGAACAATAAAGTTAAAATACGATTAATCGCGTCACTTTTACTACCAGATTGACTGAATATAACGAACATAAAGTATCGATTACCGGACAAGTATAATCACCTTCAGAAGAAAATTTCATTTCAAACCACCTTCCAAGGAGATAGAAAATGCTTCGTCTAACCACCATATTATTAACGCTTCCTCTAGCTGCCTGCTCTACAATAAATACTGACTTCGAAAAGCAAACCGATTTCTCAATGTATAAAACCTATGATTTCAGCTCGCCCGGGACTGCGAAAGAAGAGAAGAACAAAATACCGATTAGTATCGACTCAATCAGGATTGAAAGTGCGATCATTAAAGAAATGAGCCGCACAGGGGTTTCATTTGTAGAGGACGGAGGCGACCTATACGTCCGCTACCAACTTCAGCAAGCATCTGAACTTGTGTCTTCCGGCTCGTCATTTGGTATTGGCTATGGTTGGAACAATTTCCGTGGGGGAATGTCCACTCCACAAAATTATCACCAACAGACGTACGGACAATTGGTTGTAGAACTGATCGATGATAAAACCAACATCGTTGTATGGACCGCGAATTCAAGCCGGAAATTGACTCGCTCAATGAGTTCTAAGGAACGTGAAGAGCTGATTTACGAGGAGATCGCTGAAATGTTTCAACAGTACCCTTCGTACAAATGATTAAAAACTTCTAGGTGATAACTTCTTCAAATATCGGCCATTGAATGTGCAGATAGAGGAAGCCTAGGCATTAGAGGAAGAAGGCACCAAAGCCACTAATGCAATAGATCAAAGCTGCATCATATTGTTATATACCCTCAACCTTAAAGCTAACGCTGTAACTCACGTCCGAGTGACGAGTTTCACTCCAATCACGTTAGGAGCTCCATTTTCGTCTATATATAGCGAGACGTTTAAGGGGATGCCTAACGTACTCAAATGCTCTTTATGTACCAGACTCGACTCTAAAACAGGATCGTGAAACATAATTGTCAGCGAGGGCAAAAGCGGCTATTCAGCTTGATTAGCAAACCTAGAATATTCAAACGCGATAGCATTTAACAACTGAGGTAAGTCTTTAATATTTTGTTTATTAATTTCGATATAATCATCAACGAAGTGGTCTTTTTCTTCGGCTGCCTTATTAATAGAACAACCTAATAATAGAATACAACTTAGCGCTAAAAGGGTTAGCTTCTGCATTTACAATGCCTTGATTAGTTTTAGGTAAGGGATGAGGATAGAAGTGGTAAAAAGCTCGAAAGGCGCTCAATAAATCGACATTCACTTTTATTGAGCATGAACCTTCTCGTAGTTCCATTTCAATCATATTTACTCAATCATTTAACTGTTATTGCGTCTTATCAATCCAATATTTCACCATTAGCGAAAACTCTTGGTACCTATCTTGATAACAAAAATGACCACTGTCTTTGAATACTGTTAACTCAGCATTCGACATGCGTTTAGCTAAACGTTCTCCATTATCGACGTAAAGAATTGCATCGTTTTCTCCCCAAAATATCTGAGTGGGTAACTCTATTTTATCGAGCAATGGATCAACCGTTGCTAGACTTTTTGGGTAATCTTTAAACCATTGCATGACGGCAGGAATTCGATTGCGATAAGAAGCAATATAGTCGGAAATCTCTTCTTGATTGGGGCGATAGTTCGTATAGCAAACCTTGATACAGCCTTGAACTAAAGAGCCAGCCCCTGTCACTTTAAAAACAGTGCGCCAAAACGATGAGTCGACCATTTTTCGGATGGCGCTTGCATTTGACGAAGGATTAATTGCTGGGCCATCGCCTATCAATAAACTTTTGACATCATTGTCATATGTGCCCACATAGTAAACGATCGCGGGCATACCAACGTCAGGCCCCAATAAATGTGGTTCTTGAATATCCAAATGATTTAAGAATTCTTTTAAAAAGTCGCCTTGAGCCTTGAAAGACATGTATTCAATCCCGCCCGCACTGCCGCCGAACCCAGGCATATCGTAAGCATATAGGTTGTAGTGTTCAGCCAACCCTGTCCAAATAGGGGCATACGCAAGAATGCTTTGAGGAAAAGGGGAAAGCATCACAAGAGTCGGTTTACCAATCGCTTCAGAATGTGCGTATCGAATATCGACACCATTTATCTTGGTTCGCTTTATTGGCATGGATGGTGTCGTTTCAAATGTTGGGAACATTGGATAGTCGTTTTTTCTTCGCAACTGCTCCAAGCTTTTATATTCAGAAGTCAATAACATCAGTGCCGATGCGTTAATACGATCAAACACGCTAATTTTTTCTATCTTAGGAGTATGTGTCATTAATTAATTTCTATTTAATTCTCTGAAGTTAAAAGACGCTGAAACCATGATTAAAAATTTCCATCCAATTTATTTCTGGTTCTCAAAAAATAGTATTGGGGTTTACTCAACTCAGTATTTACAGCTATCAATAATTGTAGTTAACACCATTATTACTAATATTATCGCCACTACTTTACCGATATATTTGATGTTAACTAACATCGTTGGGGTCTGTTAAAACTCGTTAAATTACGTCATTTATGCTATGTTTATGACCTAATTCACAGAGGTTTGGATGGATCAATGACTATCAACACAACTTACTTTATAAGGGTAAATAGCCTGATGAATTTGTATTACAACGTATGTAATCAATATTATTCAGATCCAATCTCCCCACAGACAATTCCCCAATCCGCGTTTAATCACACAATGAACCTGTTGCCCATTTCTGAGGTATTTCAGCTTTATGAAGAACTCGAATGCTATACAAAAAATCCAAACTTTATGCTCGAGGCTGTGCGCCATTTCCGGGTCGAAGACTTGGGCGGATTAGGCCAATGGATGTTCTCTGGTCATGACTTAATGTCGACGATAAGAAAGGTAAATTACGGCATGGGGTGTATTCAATCCGGTGCTTTTTGGGTTGCTGCACCTGTGGGGTCTATCATCAAGTGGACTTACAACAATCAGTATGATGCAGAACACTTAGACGTTCATGACAGTATTAGAGTCGCTGTTTTGATGTCAAAAATATTGAAAAAATACCTTGGGGCAGACTTTGCTCCGATGCGCGTACTACTTTCAGGAGAGCGTGCGGATGAGAAACTATATCAAGATTATTTTGGCTGTGATGTCGCGTGGAATCATCATCAAACAGAGATCTGGTTTCATTCCAGCTTACGCTTGGCAAACCTGGCTGATAATCAAGATACCAAGCAAACCTTTTCGCTGAATTTTGAGGATTTGGACCGATGTTTAGACATGCCCGATCCTAGCGATGACACTAAGTTAGTTTATGAAGCCATCAACTACTCATGTCACTTTGGTTTACCGACACTCGAAAGAGTATCGAACCTGTTGGGCCTATCAATTCAGCAGTTTCAACGTAGATTCCATAAATATGGCCACAACTTTACCGAAATGTGTGGTTTTGTCTTAAGCAACAAAGCGGTCAAAATGCTAAGCCAATCAATACCAGTCGAAGAAGTTGCAAGCAGTTTAGGGTATAACCATCTCGATAGCTTTACGCATATGTTTAAGAAGCATCGAGGCATGACACCCAAGCAATATCTCAAATCATTGGAATAAAATAAAACATCCGCAGAGTGTCTCCACTTGCGGATGAGAAAGGTTGCATCACCTCGCTAGATGGCTTGGATACTGATCTCGACACGGCGATTGCAGGCTCTTCCGTCTTCGGTTGCATTGTCACAAATAGGGTAACGTTCACCAAGGCCGCTGGTACTGATTCGTCCACCTTTCACTTTTTGATTCACTAAGTAAGCTTTTACTGAATCAGCACGTTTCTCAGACAACTGCTGATTAGAAGCATCATTGCCAGTACTGTCGGTATAGCCTTTGATTTGCAAATACGAATCTGGGTACTCGACCAATATTCTCGCAACACCATTCAATGAATTGTATACCGTCGCTTCAAGTAGGTATTCACCAGAGCGAAAACCGATGCCGTTTTCCATCACCAACACTAACTCATTTTCACCAACACGCTTTACTTGAACGCCTGAACCTAGCAACTCCTGACGCAAAGCGTCCTCTTGCTTATCCAGTGTGTAGCCGACTCCTCCACCGATGAGACCGCCAGTCGTTGCCCCAATTAACGCTCTCTTTTTCCGTTCTTTTGAATTATCTCCAGACAGGAGACCAATCGCAGCACCAGACAAAGAACCAATCGCAGTCCCTTTTGTTGTGGAATTCGTTTCCATCTCACCAGTCGTTGCGTCCTGACGTTGAGTCGCCTGACAGCCCACCAAGCTCGTTAATAGCAACAGAGAGATAATAGGTTTAATGCATCTTTTTATTTCAGAAGATATGAATAGCATAAATATATTCCAGTTAAATTTAGACTTTCGATTAAATATTCACTGAATAGCAAACATATTAAAATTACAGACCACGACTGTGGCCCGTAATTTCATTAATAATCTTATTTTGAATAATTCGGAATTAAATAACCGAATTAACTCTAGTTCTAGCTCTAGCTCTAGCTCTAGAAAGAGTAGAAGTAGTAGAGCTGCGACTTCATACGTAAAATGATTCCACGTATTACATCAAGAAACGCCATAAGCTCTGTTGGCTTTTCTCCGCTAATCCAAGCTAAACCAACCGCCCCGACTGGTACGCTATAACCCTCAGGCTCAAAGACTTTCAACCTAACAAAATGATGTTTATTTTGTAGGTTCTTACCTGTTGTAGAGCGAACATTCTGGTCAAAGCCAAGCAAGTTACTTTGCGCTTCGCCGGTTGCTTCAATAATACCTTCAACCTCTGCCGTGAATATTTTCCCTGGATAAACTGGCGTTGTAAATTCAGCCAATTGACCCGGTTTAACATTTCTAATCGCTTGATGATTCACTCTCATCAATACGTATTTCTCGTTGGTGTACATCTGCAATCGTGGAACTCTAGAAACAAGCTGACCTTCACGAAGAATAAAGTTAGTCACAAAGCCATCAGCGGGTGCATAAATCTTGGTGCTATCAAGATCCCATTTTGCTTTATTCACCTTCTGAATTGTTTCGTTAAAGTCTGACTGACGGGATTCAACCGAGAGTTCCGCTTTGGTTATTTGTAGCTTGGCTTTCTCTACATCAGATTTCTTTTTGCTCAGCTGTGACTCAAGCTTGGCCACAGTGTACACAGCAGAATCGGCGACCGTTTGCTGGTTATCAATCATGCTTTCAGTGATCGTATTACGCACGACTCGGTTTTGTTCAAGATAACGCTTCAACGTTCTTTTCTGTAAGTCTCTATTTGACTGAGCAGCTGAAAGCTCACTTTGTGTCATTTCAAAATCATGTAACGCTGCCTGATAGCTGGATTCAGCGATTTTTACTTCTTCAGCCGCAGTGCTAACCGCTACGTTTGCCGAGTCGCGCGAAATCTTCGCTTGTTCATAAGCAATTTGATAAGGCTCGTTTTCAATCTCATAGATTAACTGCCCTTTCTCAATGCGTTGGTTAGGGGTGATATAAATCTGGTCGACCTTACCCGAGACATTGGTTGAGGTTGGGCGAAGCTGAATGTGAGGAGACTGCACCACAGAGCCTCCCGACAAATCCATTGGTGTATAGTTAATTAATCCTACCCACACAAATAACAACCAACCACTGCCTCCTAGATAAGCGAATGCTTTCGTCCCTGTGTTCCAAGGCATGCCAACAAGTCTTAATAAATAGATGAACAAACACCAAACCGCTAAACCTTCTAACATTTAGACATCCTCTGATTGATTAACTTGAGCCGGAGAATTCCATAAATCACGCAGTCGGATAATGGCTTTTTCAAAATCTACAAAAGCAATGATAATGGCGAGCACCCACACCCAGTGCCAAATGAAGCCAATCCAAGTGAGCGCGGTAATCAACCCTATCTGATGGTGGTCAGTCTTATGAGCCTTTTGAATAGGGATCTCGTGAAGCTTCCAAAAACCGAACAGGCCAGCCGCTATGGTGCTGATCAGCACGATAGCGGCTGCTATATGTAAAACGGTATCTGCAGAGGTCTCTACATAAGGGATACTGATTAAACTCATTGCTCATACTCTTGTAAATTAAGACCAACACAGGATATATGCCACCCACTTACAACGGCAATTTTAGATAAATTACGTCATATAAAATAACATGATGATATAAATCACCAGATAAGGTGTGCGATATATCAAAGTAGCAAGGTATTAAGTTCAGTAGCCTGACGCTATTAAGGAGAGCTGATGAGATTCACAGCTAACGCTGCTTAAGTAGGTGGGAATGCCGATAGAAAGATTAGATAACGACAAAACATGGCAAGTCATGCACCAACGTAGATTAAGCAAAGTAGGTGATGTCTATGATGTCTGTTGAAGTGGCTTTTTTACCTATACAAGTTTAGGCAGCTATTTCCGAACACAATGTTTTTATCAGTAATGGTTTACACACCATAAATACTAGAACATTAAGCCAATGGAACATTATTCAGCAGACTTATACCTCAACAAAAGCACAAAAATTTAACATTTAGCTCTAAAAACACCACGCAGCGCAAACAATCACCCTAAAAGTAAACTATTCCTAGACACCCTCTTAGATCCCGCTAATATGACCGCCCATTCCACTAGTGTATAGTTGGATTTGGTACAACTTTATAAAAAATACATCACTATAATAAATTAACAATTGCAGGTATTTTATGCAAAATCACAACATGCTCGCCCGCATCGCTCGTGGAAATCTCGTTCTACAGATCCTTGCTGGTATTGTTTTCGGTGTCGTTCTCGCCATGGTTTCTCCTTCAGCAGCTCAAGATGCAGGCCTATTAGGTAGTCTGTTTGTTGGTGCTCTGAAAGCTGTTGCCCCAATTTTAGTATTCATTCTTGTTGCAGCTTCTATCGCAAACCAAAAGAAAGGTCAGCATACTCATATGCGTCCAATCATTGTGCTTTACCTGATTGGTACGTTCTCTGCAGCACTGACTGCTGTAGTACTGAGCTTCATGTTCCCAACCACTTTGACACTGGTTGCTGGCGCTGAAGGTGCTAACCCTCCTCAAGGTATTGCAGAAGTTCTTCATACGCTTCTATTCAAGCTTGTAGATAACCCAGTTAGCGCACTAATGAACGCGAACTACATCGGTATTCTTGCTTGGGCAATCGGCCTTGGTCTTGCACTGCACCACGCATCTGCAACAACCAAAGCGGTTTTCGAAGACCTTAGCCACAGTGTTTCACACATTGTTCGCTTCATTATTCGTCTTGCGCCATTCGGTATCTTCGGCCTTGTTTCGACTACATTCGCAACAACGGGCTTCGATGCATTAGCAAGCTACGGTCAACTGCTAGCGGTTCTACTAAGCTCAATGCTGATCATTGCTCTTGTCGTTAACCCACTACTTGTCTTTGTAAAGACAAAACAGAATCCATACCCACTTGTACTGCAATGTATTCGTGAATCTGGTGTAACAGCATTCTTCACTCGTTCAAGCGCTGCAAACATCCCAGTGAACATGAACCTTTGTAAGAAGCTAGAGCTAGATGAAGATACTTACTCTGTATCAATCCCTCTAGGCGCAACCATCAACATGGCAGGTGCTGCAATCACCATCACTGTGTTAACGCTTGCAGCTGTACACACAATGGGTATTGAGATTGATATCTTCACTGCGATTCTACTAAGCCTTGTTGCTGCAATTTCAGCATGTGGTGCATCAGGCGTTGCCGGTGGCTCACTGCTACTGATTCCTCTAGCTTGTGGCCTATTCGGTATCTCAAACGATGTAGCGATGCAGGTTGTAGCGGTTGGTTTCATCATTGGTGTGATTCAAGATTCGGCTGAAACAGCACTTAACAGCTCAACTGACGTAGTGTTCACTGCGGCTGTATGTAAAGCTGAGCAAAACAAAGCTTAACAGCTCTTGGGTATTAGGCTTTAGCTCTAAGCTCTAAGCTCTAAGCTCTAAGCTCTAAGCTCTAAAAGCAAATAGCACACAAATAAAAAGGGAAGCATTCGCTTCCCTTTTTTGTTGTCTTGGTTTTCTAGATTACGGTTAGAAGCTATATAGATTTATAGATTTATAGATTTATAGATTTATAGATTCAGTCATTTTTGTCTAACTCATCAAAGCTAACCAACACGTTTTAGTGGTTGCTTTTCCAGCTTGGATCCACGGCTGCCTGACTGAAGTCTAGAGGGTCACTATTTGGGGTCGCTTGTCTCTCTGTTGATGCTTGCTCGGAATTAGGTTGTTGGCTGTAATCAACATTCGTATCTTGAGCACTCGCCGTTTGAGTATCTAGATGGCTGGTCTCTACACTTAATGGCTCAGCCTCTTCATCAGACGCTTCTTTCACTTTCTTTGGAATCGGTATATTGCGTTTGTAAAGCTTGTTGAGCGCCTTAATAATTGAGTGCTTGGTGATTGCTTGTTGGGTCAGCTTGGTCATGATCGGTTTAGTCAGTGCTTGTAAGCCCACAACCGCATCGACACCTAGCTCACCGCCCACTTTATCTCTCTGCTGCTTAGCTTCTGAGTAGCCAAAATGAGCAGATAGGAATAGCCAGATATAAGCAATTGCATTACCGTGTTCACCATGGTCGATCCACGCTTCACCCGCTCTAAACATTGCCTCTGCACTGTTCTTTTCTGCTGCTGTCTCAAACCAGTACACAGCCTCACCATGGTTCGGCTCTACGCCAACACCATTTAAGTAACTCATACCCAGTTTGATCTTGCCGTCTAGGTTGTTTTTCTCTGCCGCTTTGCGATACCAATCAACAGAGCTTTCTGCAGAGTAGTCTGGATTTTCTTTGTCTAGGCACCAGTCACCCATGAATAGCATCGCTTCGGTATTACCACCAGCGGCAGACTCTTCAATATAGGTGTAGCCTTTGGGGATGTTCTTCACGGTCCCACGTCCATGAACCAGGGCTTTACCCATCTCAAATTTCGCCGACATATCGTTATCTAAGGCAGAGATCGCAAGCTGCCAAAAGTTGGCTTGTTCTCTCAAGATCAGATCTTCTTTGCGCTTCATACTTAAGCGAACAATGCCGTACATGCCGTTGACGTTATCCAAATGCGCCGCTTTATCGTACCAATATAACGCTTCCTTGATATTGTTACGTTCAGCCTCTTTCGCTAAATATAGAATCGACGGGACATGCCCTGTTTCTGCTTTAAAGTGGCGCTCTTTTTGCTCTTGGATACGTGCCTTTTCAATCGCCTTTCGGTAAGCGACAGCTCGCGCTTTACGTTCTTGTTCCAAGCGCTGCTTTCTTAGTGATAAAGAAATCAGCCACACAGCAACAAGTATTAACGAAAGAGCGGTCGCACCAATTGCGATTCCCATTGTACTCATAAAATATTTAACCTAACTCGGCAGATACAAGACTCGACGTTGAGAGTGTGTTCTACCCATAGTGAATGTTATGTTTCGAATTACAGGGAAAAGTGCAGTTACTGGCACGTTCCGCCTTAAAATGAACTTAGTTCAGTATCTCAGGATTACATTGCGATAAGAAGCCTAGGAGGTTCAATCCGTATGCAGTCCATAGACGATGTGATCTTGCTTCAATATAGATAAATTATGAAGGCTGCCTTTCATCAGGAAAGTCCTAAAGCTTAGTGACGAAATTGATGTTTTTCCCATCAACAATTTCGTGCAACTGCCGTACAACTCTCTTACAGGAATAGCTCTATACCTAGGTCAATTGACCGTATATGTAAGCCAACTCGGCAACCGTCTTCGCTGAGAATTTCTTCATCAAGCTTGCTCGGTGTACTTCCACTGTTCTCATGGCAATGCACAATTCATCGGCTATTTTCTGGTTACGCTTACCGTCGATAATTTGTTTGAGGATGTCTATCTCACGCTCGGTTAACGACGCGTACGCTTGGCGATACACATTCATGTGTAAGTGCTTTTCTGAAGCGTCCAAACCTTGCTTGATCGCCTCAGCTAACTCATTGCCTTTAACTGGCTTTTGAAAGAAATTCACCGCGCCGGCTTGTAAGGCTTCAACCGCCATTGGCACATCACCGTGCCCCGTCAGGTAAATCACCGACAGTGGGCTCTGCGCTTTTACCATCAACTCATGAACTTGCTGCCCTCTCATCTCTGGCATTCGGCTGTCTAAAACCACACAACCCGGCGCACTCAAGTCCACTGAGTCTAAAAAACTGGGGCCATCTTCAAAAGCTGATACAGTGAAATCATGCTCTTCTAATAAGAACACCAACGAATCGCGCATCGACTCATCGTCATCAACCACATAGACAGGAAGCCTTTGATGAAGTTCAGACATAACAAGATTCCTTATGAATCATTTGAAAGAGAGAAAGGCAGTGTCACCGCAACATGACATCCATGTGGGGTGAGTGACGTGATCGTCATTTGACCACTGTGATCTTCAATAACATCTTGGCAAATCGCGAGCCCAAGCCCCAAGCCATTTTCTTTGCTGCTCACAAAGGCTTGAGTCACTTCTTGTTCAGTGAAATCTAAGCCCGTTCCGTTATCGATAATCGACAACATTATTTTATCCGGTTGATACTCGGTAATCACTTTAATTGTCGATGGTTCGTTGTTTTTGTTACCAATATCAGACGTAGCGCTTTGTTCGCGATGCATCTGAGCATTACACGCATCAGTCGCATTGTTGATCAAATTTACAACCACCTGCTGCAATCCGACGGGGTCAACATGTAGCGTGATAGGTTTACCCACGACATAACGTTCAATGGTTATCTTGTGTTTCTGTAATCGAAATTGCAGTAGCTCGATGGTATCTGTAAGAAGAACTTCTATATCAGTTTGAGATTTATCTGATGAGCGTTTTTTGATCATGTTTCTTAAGCGCTGGATGATCGCATCAGCACGGTCCACTTGCGACTGGATCTTCTCAAATACAGGCTCTATGTCAGTCAGCGGTTTGTTCTTCGAAATCCGCAGTAAACCACCTTCGCTATAATTCCGAATAGCTGCCAAAGGCTGATTAATCTCGTGTGCCAAGCTACTTCCCAGTTCACCAACTACCGCGATTCGTTGTGAGTGCTCTAGCTGTTCACTCTTACTTTTCAGCTTATAAAGCGTCGCTTCTAGTTGCTTTTTGCTGCGACTGAATTTGTATTCTAGCCAGAAGTGGTAAGCATTCAGAGACACGACAAGAATAAAGAACGCCCATGCCCACTGTTGATTGTACTTGAGCCAGATTAACGCTTCTTTCCACCAAGGTTGTTGCAGTGGATGCATGTCGAGTTGTTGATATAGCTTGTCGATCGCCAGCAAGCTTGTCGGTGACGTCCAACCCGATGCATTCGCTGCAATGGCTGGTGCACTGCTCTTTGGCATCGAAAACAGCACCTGACTCATTTGTTTAGCCAGTGCCGAAGAGGCTCGTTCTGTTTTGGCAAACGACCAATTAGAATACAGAGGTGTAGACACTTGGCATCGGAAGCCTTCAGGCGCTTGATTACCGATGATTCGATATTGCCCAGCCACCAGCAAACCTTCACTGATCATGTTCTCAACTAAACAGCTTGGTACGACAGCCGCTTCAATGTGCCCTTCACGTAGTTGATACAAGCTGGCGTCGATCGGGAAACCTAAAAATTGGGTGTTAGAGAAAAAGTGATTAGGGTTCAGCCCTTCTTGCATTACTTGGTAACGCATAGTCAAGTAACCGCCAAACGCATTTTCAGAGACAGCAGCAATCGGCTTTCCACTAAGTTGCTCAAACGAGATATACGGTGACATTCTTCTGACCACTAATGCAGAACCGATACTGCGCGTGCTGCTCACACCTTGATCGTCGTAATTGTGACTGGTCATGGTCGCCATCCAAGAGAGCGCGTATTGACGTCCTAAACGCACTGCTTGGCCGGGATTAGTGATAACAAAATCGACCTCGACCTTCTTTACCGCTTCCGCCATCTCTTCCAAATTAAAAGGCTTGAGAACAAAGTGTTTTCCTGGGATACGCTCAGACAACCAGTCCATCGTTAGTTGCCAGCGTTGTTGCGCTGCAAGTTTACCCCTGATGGCTAAAACACCCACTTCAATCGTCTGATCTGATTCAATCGTACTTGTCGCTACTGAAACAGGTTCCGTTTGAGCAGCGAAACAAATACCTGCACTCAAGTTCAGCCAGCACGTACTGATGAATGTGATGAAGTTGCGAACAGTCACGGACATCTCTTTATTCAATCGGATTACCTATTCAATGATTTCTCAACGCGTTGAAGCACTTTTAAATAAAGCATAACAGCTAGATAGCGAAAACCACATTTGTTCTAGATCAAGTTTGATCTGGGTATGTGGAAATCCACAATACCCCGTGAACGGTCAAAAACTGACAATGAGCCTAACAGATCGAATACCCATTTATAGGTACCTCTATGGACTCATTGAAAAGACGGTTTCTCAGCCAATTCGGCAAGGTTTCCGCTGGTGCTGCGCTCATTCCCATTGCCGGAATCAACACCGCAGTCGCAAGCACAGCCATTCGCAATAACAACCAACCTGACCGCAAAGGCAAAATAGGCAAACGCTACGCCATGGCGATTGATTTACGTAAGTGCGTTGGCTGTCAGGCGTGCACTGTTGGCTGTAGCGTTGAAAACCAAGCGCCAATTGGCCAGTTCAGAACCACCGTAAAACAGTATGAAGTCTCCCTTGATGATGGTTCGACGGCTCAACAAGACGTGAAATCATTCATGTTACCTCGCCTATGTAATCACTGTGACAACGCCCCCTGCATCAAGGTTTGTCCTGTTCAAGCGACCTTCCAGCGTGAAGATGGGATAGTGATGGTCGACAACGAACGCTGCGTAGCCTGTGCTTACTGTGTTCAAGCTTGTCCTTACGATGCTCGTTTCATTAATAACGACACCCTTACCGCAGACAAATGTACCTTCTGTGCACACCGCCTTGAAGACGGCTTACTGCCTGCTTGTGTAGAAACCTGTGTCGGTGGCGCGCGTGTCATTGGCAACCTTAAAGATCCAAACAGCGAAATTAACCGCCTGCTCAATGAAAACCAAGACGACATAAAAGTGCTTAAACCAGAGCAGAATACCAACCCACATGTTTTCTATATCGGCATGAATGAGCGATTCGTTAGCCACATTGAAGGCCAACCTGCGATTTATGATCCAGCCGCCATCGATAACTCATCCTCTAGCAAACAAGAATTGGCAATCGCGACACAAGGCAAACAAGGAGAGACAGCATGAATATCACTGAGGTGTTAGTTCCCGCTCAAGAGATCGCTTGGCTACCGTGGGCGGTTCAATATTTCTTCTACATTGGTTCGGCTTACGCGGCCGCTATTCTGTTTTTGATTGCACTGATATTCAAGAACTCAACCAGCCACCAATTTCGTTCTGCCCTTGTGCTTGTGATGGCCATCGGCGCGATTGTTGGGCCATTAGCACTTACTGGTGACTTGCATCAACCCGGACGTGCGTGGCACTTCTATGCTCACATCACACCTTGGTCATGGATGTCATTGGGCTCTCTGTTTCTACCTTTGTTTTCTGGTCTGGCTGTTGCGACTGCTTGGGTTTACCTGCGTGATGACATCGCACAGCTCAAAGAGAGTGAAAACCCACTTCTAAAACGTTTGTCTTGGCTGACGCTAGGTAAATGGCAAATATCATCAAAGCTGATGATTGCACTCGCTGCTGTGACGGCTATTTCGGGCCTAAGCATCGCGCTTTATACAGGCGCAGAGATTGCGATTTTGGCGAGCCGACCGCTTTGGCATCAACCGGCTTCTCCACTACTTTGGTTCACGACCGCATTCTTTGCTGCTACAGGTTTAACGCTGTTGATTTGGGCTCTGCTGCCTTCAAGCAAACCAAGCTTAAAACCAACAGACCTAGCTCTGATACAAAGAACCATTACCTTAACTGGTGGCCTTGCCATCATTCTCACGTCGATTTGGGCATCTAACCATGGTCACTTCAGCCTGTATGAGAACGACGCTTGGGGCATCAATTTAGGCATCATGACCACCAGCATTTTGCTGTGCATGATCTTGGTTCTACCACTGCAACGCCTATCGCAAAGTAAGCTAGGAATTATCTGTGTTGCGCTTGCGACCATAGTTTCTGCATGGGCGGTACGTTGGGTCACCATGATGGAAGTTCAAACCATTCCACGTTTCGATGTTGGCCCATTCCCTTATGAACTGCCGATGGGTAGCGCAGGATTACTCGGCATTGTTGGTATGTGTGGCCTTTGGCTAGCACTTGCGTTGTTTGCTTCTGAAATCGTGTCTGCTGGATCGTCAAGAACAACTGGCTCTGCGACAAAGACAGCATCTAAGCCAAACCAAAACACATCATCACCACTTAACCGCTCACATAGCTTGTAGTCTGAGGAATCATCATGGATAACAAACGTCGTCAATTTTTGAAAACAGGCCTTGCTGCCGGTGGTGTTGGAGCTTTTGCTGCAGGTTATGCGACAACCACAAAGCACATGGTTCACGGTGCTATCGATGGCACCGCAGGTAAGAAAACCAACCACATCCATCACGGTAATTCGCTAGAGACGGAATACAGTGTCGATGAGCAGGGTAAGATCTCGCCAAATCCAAACCAACGCGTGGCACCCTCAATGTGTTTTGGTTGCTGGACATTGTGTGGCTTGCGTGTACGTATCGATAATCGCAATGACGAGATTTTACGCATCTCGGGCAACCCGTATCACCCACTATCAAGCGACCAACAAATCCCGTTCAAAACACCGGTAAAAGATGCCTACATTGGCTTGTCTGGTGAATCCGGTATCAATAACCGCTCGACAGCCTGCGCACGCGGTAACGGAATGTTAGAGATTCAAAACAGCCCATACCGAATCACTCAACCGCTCAAACGTGTCGGTAAACGTGGTGAAGGCAAGTGGGAACCGATCAGCTACGAACAACTTATCTCTGAGATCACCGAGGGTGGTGATTTGTTCGGTGAAGGCGAAGTTGAAGGTTTACGTTCGATTCGCGACATCGAAACACCACTTGATCCGAACAATCCTGAATACGGACCAAAAGCCAACCAACTGCTTGTGACTAATGCCGGTAATGAAGGCCGTGACGACATCTTGAAGCGCTTTGCATTTAACAGCTACGGCACTCGTAACTTTGGTCACCATGGATCTTACTGTGGCTACGCGTTCCGCGCAGGTTCAGGCGCGATCATGAACGATCTAGACAAGTTCTCGCACTTAAAGCCCGACTTCAACAACGCAGAGTTCATTCTTTTCATCGGTATGTCTCCAGCTCAAGCGGGTAACCCGTTTAAGCGCCAAGCAAGACAGCTGGCTGAAGCTCGTACCAACGGAAAACTGAGCTACACCATAGTGACTCCGAGCCTTCCTGCAGGATCTTCAAGCCTTGCTGCGGGCGATCGAAACAACTGGCTACCGATCAAACCGGGCACCGATTCAGCATTAGTGCTGGGTATGATCCAATGGATCATCGAGAACCAACGATACAATCACGACTTCTTGTCTCGCCCAAGCGCACAAGCGATGCAAAAAGCAGGCACCACGCATTGGTGTAATGCTTCACACCTTGTGATCAGTGACGAAGCACACCCACAAAACGGGCGCATGCTTCGCGCATCGGATATGGGTTTGCTAGAAACAGGCGAACCGATGTCTGACGATGACGGATTTATCGCCCTAGATGTGACAACGTCACTATTAGCGTCACATATTCAGGTGAATGAAGCGGCGCTGTTCGTCGATCAAGACGTAGAAGTTGATGGTCAGACTGTTCGTGTTAAGTCTTCTCTACAAAGATTGAAGGAAGAAGCCTTCAAATATGACCTTGCATACTACAGTGAGCAGTGTGAAATCCCACAAGACCAGATTATTGCGTTGGCAAAACGCTTCACCAGCTACGGTACAAAAGCAGTCGTCGATACTCATGGTGGCAACATGCACACCAACGGCTTCTACAACTCGTTCTCTATTCTGATGCTGAACGCGCTGATCGGTAACATCAACGCGAAAGGCGGTGCGATGGCGAAAGCGGGCGGCTACCCGACTTCGGTTGCTGGTCCTCGTTACGACTTTACTAAGTTTAAAGGTAAGACTAAGCCTCAAGGTGTATTCTTGTCCCGCAGCAAGTTCCCGTATCAAAAAACTAGCGAATACAAACGTCGCGTTGCCGCAGGCGAGTCACCTTACCCGACGCGCGCGCCGTGGTATCCAATCTCAGCGCCGCTTTTAACCGAGCACTTATCAGCTGCGATTGATGGTTATCCTTACCGCGCAAAGGCATGGATCAACCACATGGCGAACCCACTTTATGGTGTTCCGGGTTTAGACAACTTGCTAGGTGAGAAGCTTAAGGATCCAAAACAGCTTGGCTTGATCATCTCTATCGATGCCTTCATCAATGAAACCACAGCATTATCGGATTACCTCGTACCAGACACAGTGACGTACGAAAGCTGGGGCATGGCAACACCTTGGCATGGTGTCGCGACCAAAGCGATCACTGCTCGTTGGCCGATTGTTGAGCCTAAAACCTCACGAACTCAAGACGGACGTGCCATCAACCTAGAGAACTTCTTTATTGATCTGGCGAAAACACTCGACTTGGGTGGCTTCGGCGACAACGTAATCAAAGATAGCCAAGGTAACTGGCACGGTATTCATAGCGCTGAAGATTTCTACCTTCGCTCTGCAGCTAACTTGGCATTCGCAAAAGGCGGAGTGCCTAATGTAGACGCTGAAGATATCGTTTGGTCTGGTCTAGAGCGCCTAGTGCCTGTGATGAACAAAACGCTTAAGCCAGAAGAGATGCTCAAAGTGGCGTATATCTTTGCGCGTGGCGGTCGTTTTGAAGACGCAACCAATGCCTACACCAATGAAACTATGAAGTACAAATGGACCAAACCTTTGGCTATCTGGAATGAAAAGCTGGGGACCTCTCGCAACACCATCAGTGGCGAACAGTACATGGGTTGCCCGACATGGTATCCACAAAAACTGGCAGACGGCACGCCTTTGGCAGAGCAGTTCCCGACCAAAGAGTGGCCATTTACTCTGACCAACTTTAAATCCAACATTCACAGCGCGGTGTCTAACTTGTCACCACGTTTAGAGTCGATCAAAGGCGTGAACCCGGTTTACATTCACCCACAAGACGCCTCTTCTGCAGGCATCAAAACTGGTGACGTATTTGCCATTGAAACACCGAGCTCAACCACACATGCGTTGGCGATGGTGATCGATGGCATCAAACCGGGCACATTAGGCTTTGAACATGGATTTGGCCACAAAGAACTCGGCGAGCGTGCACACTGGATTGGTGACACACAACAACCAGTGAAGATGAAGTCGAACGATGGCGTTAACATCAATGATATAGGCTTGATTGACCCGACGAGAGAAGGCAAAGGCGTCATGTTGGATTGGGTTGTGGGTGCAGCAGCCAGACAAGCGCTTCCGGCTAAGATCTACAAGGTCTAGCTTAAACTCAGCAAGCTATAACTTAATCACTGAGTCAAAACACTTCCTTATCTGATTTGCAGATGAGAACACAACAGGGCAGCTTCGTCATTCGAGGTTACCCTGTTTTTTCGTCCCCTTGATCTAGAAAAGCAGCCTATTTGGATAAACGCCCAATCTACATAAAGTACCCAATCTACATAAAGCATCCGCTCTAGATAGAGTAATCAGCCCAAAGCCATTAGGTAATCTTCATTTCACCACAACTTTTTTAGCCCGCATCCATAAAGCAGCTATGCTTATACAATCGGTGCCATAAAAGAGCCTTAACAAGCAGTTATACCGAGGCGAACATGGCAGTTCCCTTGCATTTCATAAACGGCAGTTGGATCAACCTATAGAAGTTCACATCAATACCATTATGGTGATTGAGGTTATTAATGTGAGACTCACCTCAAATTCCAAGTGAATTAATGTGGAAATCCACAATAGCGCGAACAACCAATTATGTCGAAAATGCGTGCATTACAACCAATAGCGACGCCTCATGACTAAGCTGACAATTAAAGCTCAAACTCTAACGCTTTGCATCGCTGCTCTAGGAAGCCTTTCTTTATCCGCTTTTGCACAAGCAGCACCCAATCCAATGCCAGAAGCCGCAGAAACTTGTAGCGGCTGCCATCAAGCCGACGGTAAAGGCATGCCCAACATTGCCCCTATGCTTGCAGGGCTCAATGCTGACTATCTAGAACATCAACTGGTTCTGTTCTCAAGTGGTGAGCGTCAAAGCGCGATCATGAAGGGAATGGCTGACGGTGTATCTGATCCCGCTGTTCGTCGTGAGGTCGCAGAATACTTTGCATCACTACCTTCATACGAATTTACCGATTTAGAGCAGCGCGGCTCACAGGCTGATATCGATAACCCCTATCGTAAACTTGTATTCCAAGGCGATTGGGATAGAAACATTCCAGCCTGTGCAACCTGTCATGGGCCAAGCGGTATGGGCGTAGACAAATTCCCGCGCCTAGCAAGCCAGCATGCCGACTACATTCAAACTCAGCTCAACGCCTGGAAAAATGGCACTCGTAAGGGTGATGATTTGAACATGATGGGCAACATCGCAGGCAAGTTGACCGACGATGAGATCAAAAACCTGTCTTACTACTTCGCCTCTTTCCGATACTAAAGGGCTCGCATGAAAACATTACTTTTAATTACCGCAACCCTTGCCTCTGGAATCGCTTATGCCGAAGCTGAGTTGCCCGATCGCCAAACCGAACTGCCAGCCGTTGAGAAGCCTCAAGATAACAAATATCTGGTGCCACGAGACTTGGTTGATATCCCTGCTGGGGAATTTGGCGACAAAGTAAAATTGGGTTATTCGCTGTTTGTCGATTCACAACAGATGCGTGGTACGTTCGTAGGCAATGAACAAAACTGTGTAAACTGTCACATGCAAGCGGGGATGAAGCCTAACGCAGCACCTCTTTGGGGTGCGTACATGGCCTACCCTGCGTATCGTTCCAAGAACGACAAAGTAAACAGCTACGCAGAGCGTATCCAAGGTTGCTTCACCTACTCAATGAATGGTCTGCCACCGGCTGAGGGTTCAAAAGAGATGGTCGCACTAACGGCTTATTCATACTGGCTGGCGATGGGCGGCATCTTAGACAAGAACGGCATGCAAGATACACCCGTTCCTGAGATCAGCGATGCTGACTTACAAGTCGGTGGTAAAGCGGAAAGCTTCCCTCTCCCTGAAGAGCTGTTAAGCAAATACCCAATCGATGACCGCAGTAAACTGGCCGGCCGTGGCTACCCTAAGATTGCAAACCCTGAACAAGAGCCATCGATAGCGCGTGGCGAAAAGGTTTACCAAACCAGCTGCCAAACCTGTCATGGTCAAAATGGTGAAGGTATTAAAGGGGCGGATGGTCGCTCATACCTACCACCTCTTTGGGGCGAGAATTCGTTCAACTGGGGCGCAGGTATGCACCGTGTAAATACAGCAGCCTACTTCATCTACGAAAACATGCCGCTTGGAAAGAGCCAACAGCTTTCAATTCAGGATGCATGGGATGTAGCCGCATTTGTGAACAGTCATGAACGCCCACAAGACCCACGATACAAGGGTGATGTTGCAGGTAATGCTAAGCGTTACCACAACCACCAAGGTTACTATGGCAAAGAAGTTGATGGTAATGTACTGGGTTCAAAAGCCTACCCAAGTGGTAAAAAAGTGATTCATGAGCATTGATAGACATTAGTGAACAAGAGCCTTTCACGTCAGCTATAGCTAAGCTTTACATTGTAAATTAGCTATAGCCAGAGGAATAAAAAGGAGCCAGATCGTTCGACGTTCTGGCTCCTTTTTTATGTTTGAACGATTAGAGATCCAGCTAGTCTTGCTGCATCTTCTCCCAAATCGTCGGAGAGCCGATATAGTCTTGAACCGTGGTAATGAACTCTTTGACCAGTTTGGTCTGTTTACGGTGCGGATACACAGCGTAGATTGCAGTATCAATCGTAGAGATCGGATAATCCGGAAGCAAAGTAACCAAGTCAAGCTCTTTCATTGAGGCATACAGGTTTGATTGATCAAGGAAGCCATAACCTAGACCATCTTTCACACAAGACACCATGGTACGAACATCACTCACCTTATAGTTGCCACGAATCGTCAGGCTTTGGAAAGTGTTGCCATGCGGCTCTTCACTGATACGTAAATGATCGACCGTCATATCGCCATTGGTATAAATCACAGCAGGTAGAGCAAGTAAATCTTGTGGCGTTTTCGGTTCACCGTGCTCTTTCACAAAATCGTTCGATGCGACCAACATGAAGTTACTGTCGGCAATCTTCTTCGCAATCAAATTCGATTCAACAAGCTTACTGAAGCGAAACGCGATATCAAACTGCCCGGCAATGATGTTGGCGATCTTATCGTCTAGTGAAAGTACGATCTGAACATCTGGGTACTTTCTCATGAACTGAGTGATGATAGGTTGCAGATATTGCTGCCCAAAATAGATCGGTGAAGTAATTCGTAGCACGCCTTTTGGCTCTGACTGGTATGAATCTGCAATGCCTTGAATCTGATTGATGGTGTCTTTCAGTACATAGGTTTGTGCGAGAATATCTTCCCCTGCCGACGTCAACGAAAACGAGCGTGTAGAGCGGTTCAGCAGCTGAACACCTAAATCTTGCTCGAGCTTTTTGATCTGTTTAGAGAGTGATGAGTTGTCCATATCGTGCAAGGTTGCCGCTTTGGTAAACGACCCTTGTTGAACCACATCTAAGAACAATAACAACTGATTGGTATTTGGCACTGCGCCTCTCCTGAAATAAAACTCGACTAGCGTTCGTCTTTAGGGGTATCCATCACAACCATAGTCGTAATAGATTGCACCTGAGCACATTCCCCAAGCACATCGGCATGAAACTTCTTATAGCCCGGTAGATCTTTGGTTTCTACCCTTAGCAAGTACTCGTTGGCACCGGTAATGTTGTGGCACTCCACCACCTCTTTTTCCATACTGACATGCTGTTCAAACTCTAGTTGAGCCGCTTTGCTGTGGCTCGATAAACCAATCGAAACGTAAGCAATAAAGCCAACGCCCATCAGGCCATTATCCAGAACTGCACGGTAACCTTGAATGATCCCTTTACGCTCGAGATCTTGTACTCGCCTTAAGGTCGCTGAAGCCGACAAACCAATTCGTTCAGAAAGCTCAATATTGGAGATTCTGCCGTCCAATTTAAGCTCTTGCAATATCCTTTCGTCAAATCTGTCCATAAGTACTTATTATTGTGCATTTAGTGATAATAGAGGAAATAAAAGCACATAATTGCCCCACTTTCCACCTACTATGTTTCTCAACACGTGAAAGTCATGACCGGTCAGTCACTTCGTTCATTTTTTTGCTGGAGAACCATAATGCCTTTAGAACAACTTAGCGCACTTGCCTTGTTTGCGTTCGTCTCGACCTTCACGCCGGGTCCAAATAACATCATGCTTATGACATCAGGAGCAAATGTTGGCTTTGCCCGCACTATTCCGCACATGCTTGGCATTGCTCTAGGGTTTGCAGCCATGTTGCTGCTGGTTGGCTTCGGTTTAATGGGTATTTTCAACGCTTATCCGGTTACGCACCAAATATTAAAGTACCTGAGCCTTGCTTACTTGGTTTACCTAGCGATTAAAATAGCAAAGAGTGGAAAAGCGAAAAGCACTGAAGCTTATAAACCGATGACCTTCATTGGCGCGGCAAGTTTTCAGTGGGTTAATCCGAAAGGTTGGTCAATGGCACTGACAGCCATTTCTGTTTATAGCAGCGGTAGTTCATGGTGGGAGCTTGCGATCATCGCAGGTATCTTCACGTTAGCGAACTTACCGTCAGTCACATTCTGGACGGCGGCAGGTAAACAACTACAGCACTGGCTAACAACACCAGTCCGCATTAAAAGCTTCAACTACGGTATGGCTGGCTTGCTTCTAGCATCGACCATTCCGATGCTCTAGTCGAATAACTTCTGTATTTTAACGGTTGGTACTCCTGTGCTAACCGTTATTCTCTTTATAAATAACCCACAAGTTCACTAAGCCAACGACCAAACATCGTCTGCCCGCTCGGCGTTAACGTCCACACAAACGCCGCAACATTCACTGCCACTGTCACCCAATATATGGCTCTGAACGGCTGCTTCTGCGTTTTATGACGCAGCTTATCTTGAGCGATCAACGCCCCTAGCCAGCCACCAGCAACAGAAAAAATATGCAGAGTTTTCTCTGGCACACGCCAATTGCCATTGATCGCTGCTCGCTTGTCCTTCGCGTACACAAAAAACGTCACGAAACCGATAACCAAATACCACACCAACAGCGCTTTAGAACTTTCCGCAAACAACACAGATACCGCCACCAGAACCAAATAAGTGATAACGATTTGAATAGATGAAGACAACATGACTCCTTTTGAGCAACAGCTCACATACTGTAGCAATTACGCCCTGTAGATTTTGATAAGGATGAGTAAGGCATATTGTAATTCGGTTAGCCTGCAAAGAATAAACAAGCCCTTTCATCCCTACATAACATGATGGAAGTTAAAGGAATTATAAATATGTACAACCAAAAGTACGCCATCTACCAAGTTTTTACGCGTTTATTTGGCAATAAAAACACCCAACATGTTCCATGGGGCACAATCGAGCAAAATGGCGTCGGTAAGTTCAGTGATTTTACCGACAAAGCGCTGTCTGAAATCCGCAAACTCGGTATGACTCATATTTGGTATACCGGAGTGCCACATCATGCGCTCATCAATGACTACAAGCACCTTGGTATTTCAGACGATCACCCTAGCGTGGTAAAAGGCCGTGCGGGATCACCATATGCCGTCAAAGACTACTATTCCGTAAACCCAGATCTCGCAGACAACCCTGAATGCCGACTAGAGGAGTTCGAGGCACTAATCAAAAGAAGTCACGACAATGGTTTAAAAGTGATTATCGATATCGTACCGAATCACGTTGCGCGTCATTATAAAGGCTTAAACAACCCAGAAGGTGTCAGTGACTTCGGCGCTCAAGATGACACAACGCTGGAATACCACAAAGACAATAACTTCTACTACATTCCCAACAGCACCTTTGAATTGCCAGACATAGAGCCCGCCTTTACGCCGCTAGGTGGTGAACAGCATCCCAACCTAAACTCCCCGTTTATAGAGACGCCCGCCAAATGGACAGGTAACGGCTCACGTTTAGCCAAGCCTAGTTTCGATGATTGGTATGAAACGGTGAAAATCAATTATGGCATGCGACCAGACGGTTCAAAAGACTTCCCTGAACTACCGAGTGACTATGCTCAACGCAATTACATGGATCATTTCCGTTTCTGGAAATCTGTTTATGTGCCTAACTCTTGGGCTAAATTCCGAGATATCGCCTTGTTTTGGTTGAATAAAGGTGTTGATGGGTTTCGCTACGATATGGCTGAGATGGTTCCAGTCGAATTTTGGAGCTACCTTAATTCATCTATAAAGATGAAAAACCAAGATGCCTTTTTAATGGCTGAGGTGTACCAACCGGACTTATATCGCGACTATATCCACTTAGGCAAAATGGACTACCTCTATGACAAAGTAGATCTGTACGACGGTCTAAAAGACATCATGCTAGGCAATACTTCCACGGCTATCATCCCCAAAATCCAACATCAAATGATGGATATTGAACATCACATGCTGCACTTCTTGGATAACCATGATGAACAACGCATCGCGTCTCCTGAATTTGTAGGTGACCCAAATATAGCGAAGCCTGCAATGCTAGTCAGCGCGTTATTGAGTAGTTCTCCAACCATGATCTACTTTGGGCAAGAAGTCGGCGAACCGGGCGCGGAGAATGCAGGCTTTGGACAGCCCTCACGAACTTCCATATTTGACTACATCGGAGTCCCACAACACCAAAAGTGGATGAACCACGGCGCATTCGATGGCGGGCTATTAGACGAAAACGAAAAGCAGCTGCGTCACTTCTATCAAAAGGTAATGAACTTTTCGCTAGAGCACTCATCGATAACAGGTGATTACCAAGACTTACACCAGTGCTGTAACTTAAGTGATTCAGTCTACGCATTTCTGCGCTCTGACCACCAAGAGCTAACCATTGTTGCAGCTAATTTCAGCCAACATACCACTGAAAATATTCACTTTAAGATTCCAAGTGATGTAATCCAAAAACTCAAATTAGTTGATGGTCGTTACATACTCAATGAATATATTGAAGGCATAGCGCAACAAGTGCTCGACATTGAGAACAGTGTTGGCAGTTTTAATATTGAATTGAAACCGCTGGCGTCTTTGGCTTGGGTGTTATCCTTAAATGGATGATATACCTATCAATATAAATTACCGCACAGCTCGCTTTTAGCTAATTGATAAATAACTTAATTTCCACATTAAATTAACACTCTCTCAATTCGATATATTACTCACAATAATAAGGATGAGCTCTCATCCTTATTAACTACGCCTAGCCTCTACGCCTTACATTATTGATATTATGCAAATGAGTCATTGATCCAATAAATTTAACTTAAACCAAATACAAAGCGTGATATTGACACTAGGTTTCCTATTTTTATATATTAAAAATAACTTTATACATAGCCATCACAAATAGTTGACCTTGGTTAAAGCTAGGATATTCATCTTCATAAAAAGTGAAATATGGATATCAAAACGTGAACAACATAAATATTAATAAAATTATCTCTCTACGAAATACCTTCAACAATACCAAAAAGAAGAGCTTCAAACGCTCTACATTGGCCAAAGCAATGTTACCGCTCTTCACCGCTACTTTGATCGCGGGTTGTGGTAGTGATAATGATAGCGACAACGGTACAGCCCCTGGCAACAGTGGTTTATACCCTGCAGCTGAAAACGAAGTCGTTATTTACTACAAACGCGATGTTGCCGCTGCCAGCTCATCTGGCTCAACTTACGACGGTTGGGGGCTGCACCTTTGGAATGGTGAAGGCTGTACCAGCACAGATTTAGTCGGCATGGGATTAAGTGAAACCGGAACCGACTGGAACAGCCCTTACGAATATGATGGTATCAGCGATACTTACGGTGCCTATTATGTGTTGAAAGTTGACCCAGATGCCTCTGACCCACACAAATGCATGAACTTCATCTTGCACAATGGTGATGAGAAAGCATTTGGCAGTGCCAATTCTAAAGTCGAGTTAACTAAGCTTGGCGATTCACAAGGCGTATTTGGTTTCCATGGCAGCAGCGAGTTGTACTACGACCCTATTTCAGAGCGACCAGTCAATATTGATGGTCAAAAAGCACACTGGCTAGATGCAACCACAATTGGTTGGGAAGCGGCTAGCAATGCAGACTCTGTGAAGCTTTTCTATGCACTAGACAACAGCATCACAATGAACGATGACAAAGAGATTGTCGGTGGAACTGCAATTGAACTAAGCAAAGACGGAGAACTATCTTCTGAATTGAAAGAGCGTTTCCGACACCTTGCAAGCTTACCTGCCCTAGCTATCGATGTTGACGACAGCACACTTCGCACTATTTTAAAATCTCAGATAATTTTTGTTGCCTACAATGCCAATGGCGATGTTATCTCTTCAACTGAGGTTCAAAAACCTGGTGTGCTTGATGCGGTATTTGCTAGCGGAGATGCTGGTAATGCAATGGCTGAAGAACTAGGCGCAATTGTTGAAGGCAGTGCGGCGACCTTCAAGCTTTGGGCACCAACCGCGCAAGATGTAGAACTCGTTCTATACAGTGAAGATCTGCTAAGTTCACAAGTAATCCCGATGACGGAAAACACTGAGACAGGCATTTGGGCGACTGATGCCGTGTCTAATGCAGTGAACAGTTATTACCGTTACCAAGTGAAGGTTTATCACCCAACCACAGGCAATATCGAAACTCGCCTTGTGACAGACCCATACTCTCTCAGTTTGTCAAAGAACTCAGCATACTCTCAAGTGATTGACCTGAATGATTCAACCTTGAAACCAGCGAACTGGGACAACTACCAACGACCAACCGTAGAGAAAGACGAAGACCACGTACTTTACGAATCACACCTACGTGACTTTAGTTTCAGCGATAAGCTCGGCACAGCTAGCCTAAATGGCAAGTACCTCGCTCTTACAGAAGCCGATCGTGAGTCGGTCAAACACCTACAAGCTCTCCAAGAAGCAGGTTTAACTACGCTGCATATCTTACCAGCATTTGATATCGCTACCGTCGATGAAGATGCCGCGAGCCGTGTTGATATCACCGACACCGTAGGAAAACTGTGTGATGTAAAACCGACAGCTACCTTATGTGGAAGCGAAGACGAAAACAAAGTCATCGAAGACGTACTCGATGGTTATGACCCTTCAACGGGTGACGCACAAGCATTAATGAATGACCTTCGTATGCTTGATAGCTTCAACTGGGGCTACGACCCATTCCATTACACAGTGCCTGAGGGAAGTTACGCGACCGATCCTAATGGTTCTCAGCGTATTCTCGAATTCCGTCAGATGGTCAAAGCTACGCACGACATGGATCTTAAGCTGATCATGGACGTGGTATACAACCACACCAATGCGTCTGGTGTGAACGATAAGTCGGTACTGGATAAGATTGTCCCTGGGTACTACCACCGTCTTAACGTCAACACTGGTGGCGTAGAAAACTCGACTTGTTGTGACAACACTGCGACCGAAAACCTGATGATGGGTAAATTGATGGTCGACTCACTTAAGGTGTGGGCTGACGACTACAAAGTGGATGGTTTCCGTTTTGACTTGATGGGCCACCAGCCAAAAGATGTAATGGTCGAAGCATTGGAAGAAGTGCGCAAAATCGACCCGAATACTCTGTTCTACGGGGAAGGCTGGGACTTTGGTGAAGTCGCCAACAACGCCCGCTTCGACCAAGCAACACAGCTAAACATGGCTGGCACAGAAATCGGCACTTTCTCTGACCGTCTACGTGATGCGGTTCGTGGTGGCAGCCCATTCGATGGCGGTATGGATACAGAAGGCAAGCACCCACTTCGTTTCAACCAAGGCTTCGGTAATGCAGCTTATGCCAATGAAGAAACAAAAACAGATGCAGATTCAGTAAACGGCCGTTTACACAACCAAGATCTTGTTCGCCTGGGCATGGCGGGTAACCTAGCAGAATTCGTTCTACTCGATTACAAAGGTGATACTAAACTTGGTAAGAACGTAGACTACAACGGTGCTCCAGCGGGCTACACTAAGATGCCATCTGAGAACATCTCTTACGTGTCGAAACATGATAACCAAACGCTTTGGGATAACAACGCATACAAAATCGCCTCTGGTACTAGCTCTGCAGAGCGTGCTCGCATGCAGTATGTATCACTCTCTACCGTGATGTTAGGCCAAGGCATACCATTCATCCATATGGGTTCTGAGCTGTTGCGTTCGAAATCAATGCAGCGTGACTCTTACGATTCAGGTGACTGGTTCAACCGCGTTTACTTCGACGGTAGCGACAACAACTGGAACGTCGGTCTACCTCGTGAAGACAAAGACGGCGCAAACTGGGAGCTGATCAAAACTATCGTTGCTGACAGCACTGCGATGCCAAACACTGACGATATCGAGCTAACTAAGCAACAATTCCTAGAACTACTGACTATTCGTAGCTCAAGCGAACTGTTCCGTTTAGATACCGCTCAAGAGGTCATGAACCGCGTTGATTTCCGCAACGTAGGCAAAGACCAAGTTGAAGGCTTGATTGTGATGTCTATTGACGACGGTACGTCAGCGGGTGCAGATCTAGATACAAACTACGACGCCATCGTCGCAGTAGTGAACTCAACAGCAGAAGAGAAATCTTTCAAAATTGAGGGCACGACGGGTTTCGAACTGCATTACGTTCAGAAGAACTCGGCTGACATGACCGTTAAGAGCGCAAGCTTCTCCAGTGAGACTTTCACGGTTCCGGCACTTACAACAGCGGTATTTGTACAACCTCAAGGTAACGCACAAGGTGCTGGTCTGCCTGTTGATACAGATAACAAAGACGTATCGAGCATTCCTCCTTATGGCGAAACCAAAGTTTATGTTCGTGGTGACATGAGCGGTTGGAATCCATCAGAAGAATGGGAAATGTCATTCATTGGTAACGGTATGTACTCGGTAACGGGTGTACTTGAAGCTGGTGATTACGGTTTTAAGTTTGCTGATGATAGCTGGGGTACACCAAACTTTGGCTGTGATTACACAGAACAAGCTTCTGGATCTCTAGACTTGGGTACTGAAGATAACTGTGCATTGTCCGTTACTGAAACAGGCAAATACACCTTCGTTCTAAATGCGATTCATGAGCAAAGCGATTCAGCTGACAAACCGGTTGCTTCTGTAACGAAAGCGGCAGACGCACCAACGTTTGGTGAAACTTCACTCTTCCTACGCGGCACAATCACAACTTGGGATACGCCAGCTGAAGATTCAAGCGCGAAGTTCAACTACGTAGCCGCAGATGTTTACTCTTTAGATATCGACCTAGCAGCAGGTAGCTACGAAATGAAGATCGCAAGTGCGGATTGGGCGGGTGACACCAACTTCGGTGGAGAAGGCAATGTAGAGCTCGGCGCAGCAGTCACCATGGATGTTGGTGGCGACAGTGCAAACCTTAAAATCACAATTGCAGAAGCAGGAAACTACAACTTCCACTTCAATGCAGCTGATAAAGCCGCACCAGTCGTGACAGTAACTAAGAACTAAAAACAATAGGCTCAACCATGTGCTAGCTTGGGGAGGGTAAAACCTCCCCTTTTTTGTGCCTCTAAAACGGCATTAAAAAGCCGCCCGAACAGTGACGATAGCGGCTGTGTTGTTTCTGGCGATTTGCTTTAGCTAATGGGGTTAGTTTCCCCAAATGATCTCTACAAATTCAGGGTGATCCACAAACGGGTTGCGGTTACCTTGGAATTCAAACACCGCTTGGTTACGGCTGATCGCTTTCGCGCTAACAAGTTCGTTTTGTGCCAACGTTTCAACATGTTCAGCATCCATGGTTCAAAGACGGTCGTTTTCGTGCCGTTTAGTACTGCGTCTGAGCTGCTTGAATTGCTTTCCCAGTTACCAATCACATTTTCATAGCGTGTCGCCATGTAGAAATACACGCGAGCAAAATCACCTTTGAACTCATCAATAGGCTCAAATACCGTTCCTGAATAGCCCAAAGTAGAGCTTGCTAAGCCGACTTTTGAGCCATTGCTAGATGCGTAAGTGCTGTTACCCACTTCACCAAATAGCCAGTTGCTGCGCTTCGCATTCACATAGCCATCGGTTGCAAATAGGTGGTGACCATCAGAGTTCATCGGTTCAACCTTGCCACCAAACCAGCTCTTAGGGAATAAGTGTTCACGGTTGTAGCAATCGCCTTCCGTTTTGTATTGGCCACACTGGTCGGTGAAACAGCAATGCCGGAATCAATCACAGACCACTGCGTTGGTGCATTACCATTCCACTGTTCAAAGTCGCCATTAAGAACGTGACTGGAGAGCAAATAAGAGGTAATGGATAGAAGGGCTTCGTTGTGGATTTCATTATAATTTCCCATTAGTTATATAAATCCACAAAAAGATAAACATAACAATTACACATGAGTAAGCCTTAAATCACATTTTGACTTTGCATGAATGTGAATATTCTCATTATCGTGCAGCACATCTCACAAACTGCGTACTGTTTCTTTCAATTTTTAGCAGCGAATGTTCGATATAAAACAAATAGATGTAGAAAGGAAAACTGGGATTCAACGTGCAATATCGCCACCGAAGAACAAGAAAGAACGGCATCTTAGACAAAGAGACGAAAAAACCAAGCGTGCGCCTATGGGGGTCAGCAGCAACACTTGGCTTTGGATAAATGGGGAAAACTTATTGTCCGCTTTGTATCACTTTGAAGAAGCGCCCTTGTAATGATGACATCGGGATCTGGTATTGCCCGTTACTTGGTGTGATTTGTTGGTTAGTGATTAAATCCACCAGCGCTTGATTGCTACCGACTTGCGCTTCTGTCAACACTATGTTGCGAGCACTCTCAAGGGTATTCAAAGCAAATAAGACTTGGTCATCGCCAGATACTTTCAAGTCCACATAACTGCCATTGCTTGCTACCAAGTTAGTGCGGCTGCCTTGATACAAAGCAGGATGAGCAGCACGCATAGCCATCAATGACTTAACGTAGTTTTTCAGGTCAACTTGGTTGGCATCTAGGGTCGCGGTTACGCCTTCAATCTTGGCGCTGCTTCGTGCGACGTGATCATCACACACTCCTCGAATGGCACAGGTGTTGTTGTCTTCTTTCACAACGAAACCGTCAACTTGATCGCCAATTTCATCGCCGTAATAAAGCGTAATAGGCCCAGAGTAAGCGGCTTGAAACGCAAACGCCGCTTTGTGACGTTGCCAATATTCTACGTCGTTCACATCAGCCAACCCACCACGTTGAAGTAAATCGCCAAAACGAACTAAATCGTGATTACCGATCATTAAGTTCGGCTGTGCATGGGATGGATATAAGCGGTGCGTTTGGTAGCCATTGTCTAACCAATCGACACCTCGCCCCCCCAGGCCACTTTCATTAACCGCTAATGTTTCTACGATTCGATAGCGCATAGGGAAATCAAATGCCGAGCACAACGCAGGTTCAGCAGACGCACCGTAGGCGTCACTTCCAATCTCTGATTCGCCTTTCCAGATCTCAGCTACCATGTAACCCAAAGGATTAACTTGCTCCCAATTCGCATTGGTGTATGTCACACTTTGCGAGGCTTCATCCACCGCTTTGCGGATTTGTGTCAATGCATCGGTTGGAACTTGGTACGCTTGGTCTAAACGCCAACCATCAATTTTTAGCTCTTTTACCCAGTAAGTCGCGACTTCTTTATAGAAATCCAAGCTTGCTGGGTAATCCACTGGATTACTCGAACCAGAAGGTAACAGCCCTGATGGAGATGGCTTAATCAACCCTTCTTTGTGATGACCAAACACGCCATCAAAGAAAACATACAAGCCGCGTTTGTGCGCTTCATCTACCAGCGTTCTCGCGGTTTCCAAATCACCAAAACGAGGATCAATCTTAAAATAATCCGTGGCAAAGTAGCCCGTTGCATCCAAACGATCGGCCCAATGGTCTTGTCCCGTGATCGCTTGGGACTCAAAAATCGGAGTAAGCCAAATTGCGTTCATACCCAAACCTTGGATGTAATCAAGCGAATCAATAATCCCTTGAAGATCACCATTGTGATGACTGGTGCCATAACCCGTTCCATGGCCTATGTTCGAATCTCCATCTACAAAGCTTTCAACCATGATTTGATAAGTCCGAAGCTGATTGCTTTGCTCCATTACATTCGCTTGGCAGGCGTAACTTGTATCGGGCAACGGTGTGCTGCCACTATCACTTCCACCTGAGGAGTTGCACGCTGATAATACACTTACAACACTCAACGCTATAAATGATTTACTCAGCAATTTATTATATCGAACATTATGCATTAAGTTCTCCTGAATAAAATTAACCCCAACATAGTTTCATGTAGGGGTTAATAATTAAAACAAACTTCAAATAACCAAATGGAATATTATTTACATTTATTAATCATAATATTAAGTGGTTTTCCATCTCCTTCAAACCGAAGGCTCCAAACGTATTCCCCATCTTCATCAATATCAACCGAAGTATCTGTACCGTAACCACCAAATGTGAGTGGCGTTAATTCACCAACATTCATTACATTACCTTTTGCAGTAAATTGAGGGGACCACAACTCTGTCGCATACTGCATTTTGTAAGAGCCTGATTTTTCTTGCGTCACCACTTGATAGAAGTTATTGCCTTTGTATATATACTTACGTTGAGGTACATGTTTCCAATCAGAATCAGCAAACGTGCCTACGACAAACAGAGGTTTAGAAATCGGGCCTTTCGCCATACTATCTGGGTTGTCACAAGCGGCCATGAAGGCAACAACTTCCTCTTGAGATAAATTAACAATAGGCTCAGCAGCTCCGTCTGATTCTGCTGTCGATTGACAACCAGCAAGAGTAAAAAGCAAGGCAGCAGCAAGTGATGTTTTCATCATGTTCATTTTCACGTTAATTCCTTTTTAATATTACAAAGTAAATAAAAACTCACCAAGTTGGTAAAAGTTTAATATTTAAAAAGAACAAAATATCGAACTACCGATAAGGAGTATTATTCCATATCTTGCTGGTCCAGATTACTTTGATAGGTTTAATTATTTCCTAATCGATGACGATTGAGGTTGGAAATACAATTTAATTATTGATCTATTCAATATAAAAAAACAAAGTAAAAAAACAAATTTGTGAATAAGGTAACTATATGTAGGGGGGAGCTTTAAACACTCAAATAGAGTAATAAAAAAGGTCAGCATATCGCTGACCTTTTTGAAATTATTTTGTATTTACTGCTTTCACAAATACTTCTTTTGCACCTTTGATGCCCAACTCTTTCGCTTCATCAAGCAGTGTTAATGCTTTCGGAATATCGTTAGCCGCGACCGCTGCTTTAATCGAGCTGTGGTAGTAGCTGGTTAAATCCGTACCTTGTGGGATGTTGTCGTTTTTCGCGACAATTTTAGTATTCACGATATCGTTCGCGGATACTGAGAAGCGGAACTGACCAAGTGGTCTGTGTTTCGCTTGAGGATCTGCAATATCTGGTGGCTGAGTGTGATTTGCCAGTGCGAAGGCTTTTGCAGGGTGAAGAACTTCAGAACTTCCTTTTAAATCTGCGGAAGTTGTGTAAACCAGTACATGCAAGTCATTACCCGTCATGTCTGGAATCACGTTCATTTCAAGTACAAACTTATCGTTATCCAACAGTTTTGCTGGCTCGTACTTAAACTTTGAGAAATCTGCTTGGTAAATAGTTTCGCCAGCCGTATTCATTACCATAACGTTAGGAGCGAAGAACTCTAGATTTTTGTTTACAAATGTCTCTAGTTTGATATCGAGACTGCCGCGATTACCTGGTAACACGAACGCTGCAATTGCGCCAGCGCTATTACCATCTAACAACATTTGGCTTTTGTCAGTCAAAGCGAACTCAGTAACCACAGGCACATCAATTGGTACCCATTGAATGTCGCCCGATTGCGTGATCACTTGTTGCTGACCTTTCGGGTTCATATCGACTTGTTCTACAGAAGTACAACCTGTAGCCAACATTCCCAACAGTACGGGAGCAAGCCATTTTTTCATTACCTTCTACCTCGACTCATTATTGTTTTTTTGAAATAAATACAGCCAGATAAGGTTCTGGCTGTATCATTCTAGGACAATTTAGGACTTAGTGGCTAGATGATTACCACCAGGCTTCAGCTTGTACACCGAATTGGAATGTATCGTCTGAACGACCGCCGTCAAATGCGTTAGAGTTGTCGTCTTTATCTGCAGTTAGGTACGACGCGTAAACGCGGATTTCAGGACGAGCCCAGAAGCTAGAGCCAGCAGACCATGCTTGAGCAACAGTTAGTTTACCGAACTTGTTCTCTGCACCGTCGTTATCATCGATAGCGTAACCAGCTTCGAAGATAGTTTTGTGGTTGTCATCCCATTTGTACATTGGACGTACAACTACAGACATTGCTTCCCACTTGTCTTGGCCAGCCCACATGTCTTCACCAACACCGTATACTAACTGGTGACCCATTTCCCAGTTTTCGCCCATGCCGATTACACCCCAGTTGATTAGGCGGTAACCAGATGCGCCACTGTCAGCTTCTGCACCGTACCAGCTACCGTCGCCGTAGAATGCCATTGTTTTAGAGTAGCCTTCTGTACCGTACTGGAATACTGTTTTGTTGAAGCCTGAATCTAGACCTTGAGTCAATTCAGCAGTGAACATTACACCGTCTTCTGCATCTTTAGTGCTGTTTGGTGCGTCGTCAGTTTCGTTAACTAGAGCGTAGTTTAGACCTAGTTCTAGAGAGCCGTTTTCCCATACTGGAAGACCAGCGTAACGTACGTCTAGAGTGTTAACGTTTGCATCGCCGCCATCGTTACCTGGGTCAGCGATATCGCCACGGTCGTTACGAACCCATGCAAAAGATACTTTACCTGGACCAGCTTCGATGCCTTCAACACCAGCGCCCGCGCCAGAGATGTTCCAGTAGTAGAAGTCAGAGATATGGATGTCGTGACGTTGGTAGTAACGCTTACCTGCCCATAGAGTCGCTTCAGGAGCGAAATCTAGAACACCTTTAGCTTGAACGTTGAATTGGCGTAGCGCGAATTGTGCATCATCAACACATTTAATATCGCCAGCGTCGTCAAGACCACAGTTAGTAGAAGTGCTTTCCCAATCGTTTGAACCGTTAGAAGTCATTGCAAACATAGAGTCAACGTAGAACGTTTTACCGTTGTTATTGTAAACTTCTTTACCTAGTTGAACTTCACCGTATATATCGCCTTCGTTACCTAGACGACCGATTTTGTTCTTTTCAAATGTTACTTGCTGTCCACCGTCAGCGCTAAGACCAACACCAGCACGCATGTAACCATGAAAATCTACAGCGAACGCAGAGCCAGCAGCTAACGTAGTTGCCACTGCTGCAGCAATCAAACTTACTTTTTTCATTCTTAACTCCATTAAGGACGATTTATTTTAGGTTTTTATATTTTTGCTCTCTTGCGGCAACCAAAGGCAGTAATGGTAGTCGTAAGATAGAGAGGTTTAGGGTTTCCCCTGATTCGTTTCAACGGGGTCAATATTAAGAGGGGATGACAAGTTTGACTTCCTCCGCCCCTAAGTTAATTAAGGGGGACTAGAGGGGAGTAGAAAATATACAGAATGGTGTTTTAAAGAGGTAGATCACTTAATATAGGAGGAGTAGACAGCACACAGATCTAATTATTCAACATAAGTGAGATCTAGCTCAAATATATAATTTGAACTTCATCGATGAATTATTTTTTTTACCGTAATTAATCTGTGAAGTTGCTTGACCTTATTGTGACAAAGCTTTTTACTTATAGTTCACTGATGTCGATAAACGAACAAGAAATCAAGCAATGACTAGAACGCTCGCTCGCCCTTATCCGCTAGGCGCAACGCTAGGTAACACTGGCTGCAACTTCTCTATTTATTCTCCTGACTGTAAATCTCTTTCACTCGCTCTTTTTGACGAGAACGACGAATTCACCACTTATAAATTGGAAAATGAATACGCTGATATCAGATATGTCTTTATTGATGGTATTAAAGCGGGGCAAAAATACGGCTTCATTGCCGAAACGGACAATGGCCCTATCCTGCTTTCAGACCCGTATGCCAAAGCAATAAGCGAACCGCTCGATTACGTCACGCCATATACCAATGAAAAAAGCTTTGCTATGGCGAAATGTGTCGTTGTTGATGACACCTTCGATTGGCAAGATGTAGAAAAGCCACGCATTAGCCGCGAAGATACCGTTCTTTTTGAAACGCATGTAAAAGGTCTATCTCAACTGCACCCAGAAGTGGCTGCCAATACTAAAGGACGCTACTTAGGGTTAGTGAGCCCTGAAATGCTTGCGTTCTACAAACAGCAAAATATCAACTCTCTACAGCTTTTGCCCATTGCCGCATGCATGCATGAACCACACCTATTAGACATGGGTAAAGTGAACTATTGGGGTTACAACCCATACTTGTTTATGGTGCCTGACCCTCGCTACGCAGAGAAAGATGCCGTAAACGAGTTAAAGACTGCGATTCGTGAACTTCACCGAAATGGCATCGAAGTCATTCTAGACGTGGTGTACAACCACACAGCAGAAGGTGGCGAAGGTGGTACAACCTTCAACCTCAAAGCGCTAGATAGCCGCTACTACATTAAACATGGCTGCCATTACGCGAACTTTACTGGTTGTGGTAACACCGTTGATCTCACCCACCAGCCAGCACTCAACTTAGTGATGGATACGCTTCGCTATTGGGTAAGTGAGTTCCAAGTCGACGGCTTCCGTTTTGATTTGGCTGCAACACTGGGGCGCGAAGGTGACAACTACAACCCTGAGGCTGCATTCTTTAAAGCTGTGGCTCAAGACCCTGTACTTAAAGAAACCAAGCTCATTGCAGAACCTTGGGACATCGGTCCGAATGGCTACCAAGTGGGTAATTTCCCGCTAGGCTGGAATGAGTGTAACGACAAACTACGAGACATCACACGTAGCTTCTGGCGTGGTGATCAAGGCTACCTAAAAGAGTTTGCGACTCGTTTGATGGGGTCTCGTGATATCTACAGTGCAGCGCACTGGCCTTACAAACTCACCGTCAACTACATCACTTATCATGATGGTTTCACCATGCAGGATCTTGTTTCTTACAAGCATAAGCACAACGAAGAGAATGGTGAGAACAACCGCGATGGACACGGTGACAACCGTTCTGAAAACTACGGTGTTGAAGGTGAAACCGAAAACCTGTTAGTTATTACGACACGTGAAAAGCAGAAACGAAACTTCATGGCGAGCCTGCTGTTTGCTTTTGGTATTCCTCATATTTTGACGGCCGATGTGTTATCTCATACTCAAAAAGGTAACAACAACGCTTACTGCCAAGATGGCGTGACCAGCTGGCTTAACTGGGAAGATTCAGAGCGCAAGACTTACTTCAAGACTTGGTTATCTGAAATGATCTCTGCTCGTCAGCAATACATGGTGCCGTTTATTAAGGCGTTCAGTGGCGAAAAGCGTAACTCTAACCGCATCTTCTGGAGCCGTGTCGATGGCACACTTATGGAGCATGACGACTGGAACCGCTTAAGCTCAGTCGCTTTGCATTTAGGTATTGGTAAAGATGGCGACGAGTTAATTTATCTTATCAACCAAACCAATGCGCCAGCACGTTTCTCGTTACCGAATGACCGTGAACAAAACTGGGTAACCATCTGTGATACCAACTTGCGAAACGTTAAACCCGGTCATGCAGAAGGTGAAATGTTGTTGTCGCCAACTTCGATGGCAATTTTGCACTATTCGCCAGATCAGGCTGATTTGATTAAAGCAAAAGCTTAGTCAGCTTAATAAAACACCGAAAACCATAGAAGCCAGTTATATTTACAGCTGGCTTTTTTGTTAGCTGAATATCACAAAAATCATTCATCCATATGGAATCATTTGCATTGATGTGGTTAATGAAACTGTTTAGTATTGCCGTACTATAAAAATGAATCTATAACGTCTTTGGATATCATGGCTTTACCTAAAACATTAATTCGGCTTTTTAAACCATACATTATTTTATTAACTGGAGGGATGCTCTATCTTGCTATGACTCAGCTTGAAAAAGTAGAAACAGCAGCAACAGAACAATCATCATCAAACATTCGTATCGCAAGCTCTACCATTCGTTCCAACATCGAAGCCACATTCGGCAAACTCTATTTTTTAGAAACCAGTCTAGGCTTGCCTAAAACGGCTCCAATCGGTGATAAAAAATTCAGAGAATTGAGTGATAATATTCTAAGAAGAACACCAAATTTCTCCGATATCGTTCGATACCAACCTAACTCCCAACATTATGTCTCCACTCGTGGCCTTCCTCTTTCCAATGAACAAATCGCCACAATACAATGGCATTCAATAGACGGTGTTGTAGAAGATTTTTACATCTCTTCCGTTTACCAAAAAGCCGATGGACGATGGGTTTTCGCCGTTAAACACACTGCAGAAAAGCTCAACGAAGAAATATGGATTGAGTTTGATTTAATGCATACCACGCAAGGTTTAAGAGATTTAAAAACGCTTAATAATGGCTATGTATTTGTTGTAGACAGAGCAACAGAGCGACTGGTATTCCACCCGGATCCACAGCGTATCGGTTCTAAATCCATCAGCTTCCATGCAGGGATCAGCCACCAACTCTCACAAGGTGAAACCGTTGGTAAGCACGAATATTACTATCAAGATAACTTCAAAATATCGGTATTTGACGCAGACAACAGCTTAAATTGGGTGTTCATTGCGGGCACTGACCGCCATGACATCTTAACCAGCTCACATCAATTTACGTTGACGGGCTTAGTACTGGGCTCACTCCTGCTATTGTGGATTGGTGCCAACTATCTGGCTTATCGTTTGAACGTGTCCTTGTCGCAACTGAATAAAGTCGATGACCTTGTAAGCTTTAAGCGAGAGTTAAAATCCATACTGGATAGTTTCACCTACCAAAAAGGCATTCAATTCTGTCTCTATCAGCTTGAGAACCACGCATTCAGTACCATCGACTATCACGGAAACAAATCCACGGTACATTGTGACAAAGCCCTTGCAGAGCGATTTACACCGGACACTATGGCTTACCGAAGTGGTAAGTACGCCGATCCACTGGCGTGTAAACTCAAAATACACCAACGTCATTACTGTATTCCTTTGCACTCTCGTCAGCAGTTGATCGCAGTGTTGTACGTAAACGTAAACTTACCGATCAGCCAGAGTATTCTACGAATGATCCGTGATTACACTGAAGTCTCTTTGTCTAACTTACTGCTTCAACATCAATTGAGCAGCAAAGATCTGATGACGCAGTTAGACAATAAGAGCAGTTTCAGCATCGCCATCGAAAACTACGTGAGCGAGCCCGATACCTATGTCGCTCTGCTTGATATCGATAACTTCGACCACGTAAACCGAGCCTACGGTGAAGCGGTTGGCGACAAGATGATCAAGCTGACTGCAGAATCGATACGCAGTTACTTCCCCAAGCCAAAGGGACTTTGCTTGGCTCGTGTTGGAGGAAAGGAGTTCGCAGTATTATTCAAAGCCAATGATGTGAAAGATGCCAAATTCCAGCTAGACCAGTGCAGAGTCGCAATCGCGGAGAAAACCATCGTCACTCCAGATATCACCTTATCGCTAGGGGTTAGCGTGGGATACTCGCAAATAGAGGGTGAAACAGACTCAGCTTTAGCGCTGGCGGAACAAGCGAAACTTATCGCGCAACAACTTGGTAAGAACCGAGTGGAAGGCCATATCAGAGCCGTTGCCAAAGCATCGTAAACCTATACTTACATTTCTGTAGCCACTACAAAGCACCTAGGATTCACACCCTAGGTGCTTTTGTTTTTCTAGAAAGTCATTACAATGCGCCTTCGATAAGACAACACCCCTTTTCTAACGACGCGAACCTTATGAAGCTAAGTAACCGACTGCAAACTCTCCACTCCCTTGTCAGCAATGACTACCAGCATATTTGGGACTGTTGCTGTGATCATGGCTTTTTGGGTGTTCAACTGTTATCGGATAATAAAGCGCCTCAGATTCACTTTGTCGACATTGTCCCGTCTCTGATGAGTGAGCTTGAAGGCAAGCTAGCGCGCTACTTTCCGCAAGATAACAGAGCCGAACAAACGGTTAGCAACCAATGGCAAGTCTACTGCATGGATGTCGCCGCTATTCCGCTTGAGAAACATACAGGCAAACACCTAGTTATTATTGCGGGTGTCGGTGGCGATCTTACTCAAAAGCTCGTCGATGATATTCATCGTCAACACCCAGACAAAGCGATCGATTTCTTGCTTTGTCCGGTGCATCAGCAATTCGAGTTGAGAAGCCATTTAAAGGCGATCCATTTTGGTCTTATTGATGAAGTGTTGATTGAAGAGAACCGTCGTTACTACGAGATTTTATTGGTGAGTAATAGTCGCGGTGATTCAGAAAAGAGCCAAACCGTTAGCGAGATATCAAACGTCGGTGACAAGATCTGGACACCAAGTTGTGATGAACAAGTGAAGGTATCACAGCAATACAAAGCCAAAACATTGCAGCACTACTTACGTATCCATCAAGGACAAGAGAAGCAAGGAAAACCTAGCCAAGTAAAGCATATTATTGATGCTTACCAGGCGGTTAAGCCATAGTAAGTACTAACTTAATGGTTTGAATATTAAGAAAGTCAAATTAATAAAAAAGCCGATAGTTCAATGAGCTATCGGCTTTATTAATGCTATCGATTCAGTTTTAGCTTACTGTTCTTGTTTCTTATAAGCCACATCAGGCTCGTCAACTGTCTCTACCTCAGAAGGCTTATCAACCCCATAAACCGTATCAAGGTAGACGTCTTTCTCTTTCCACGTGCTGTTCAACCAATTGTGGAAGCGACGTTTAAAAGCCTTATCTTCAAAGTAATTACCGTTCACGTTCTCATCCATTGGATGCAATTTAATACGCACAACGACCTTAGTCATTTTGCCCTTCAGCATATCTTCAAACGGAGAGGTTTGGTTTTCAGGGTAAGCTAAGGTCACATCCACGATGCCATCCAAAATTGGGCCCATTGCAGATAAAGCAAATGCCACGCCCCCAGTTTTCGGCTTCAATAAGTGGCGATAAGGGGTCTTTGCTGACGCCAGTTTCTCGTGGTTTGCACGAGTCCCTTCAACAAAATTAACCAATGTTGTCGGTGCTAATTTGAACTTAGTACACGCTTTATTGATTGCATTAAAATCATCATTACGGCGTTCTGGGTTGCGTAATAGGAACTCACGAGAGTGGCGTCTCATGAATGGCATATCTAAGCCCCAGCAGGCCAAGCCAACAAATGGTACGTACAACAATTCATGTTTCAAGAAGTACTTCGTCATCGGCATTTTGTCTTTTAGGATTGAAGACAAAATCACAATATCTGCCCAGCTTAGGTGGTTGGACATCATCAAATACCACTGCTTGGTCGAAATATCTTCCCCCCCTTCCACTTGCCATTCGATATCGTTATTGGCGTTCAACATCCATAAATTAAGAGAAGCCCAACACCAGAATGTGAAGTTAGCTAAGCGAGTGCATGATTTTTGAACGACAGAAATTGGCAAAATAAGTTTGATTAGGGCAAACAGGCTCACAGCCAATGCGGTGAATGCAGTATTAATGGTCACGAACAATACGTTCAAGGCCATACGAAGATTATCAAGCATAAAACACAGTTATATTGAGAACGAAAGCCGCCATTATACGCATCTATAAATTATTCTCTTCAGTAATTGGTTGAATATCCTAGGGGTCAAACCACTCAACCTATGTTAACGATGTTCAACCAGCTAAAGTCTATTAAAACGAAACCAAAACACATGCACGAGTCATTTGGACTCAAATAGTATATTGTCTTTTTGACAACATTCGACCCAATAATTAACCTTTAATCGGTATTGATAAGCATTCTCATTATTGGCGTGGTACAGGCAAAGTCCTAAACAAAACAGAATGGACAGATCAATTGTTCTCACTCCAGGTTAGTGCACCTGTCTCTTCTTATCAGGCAGGTCAGTTCACGAAACTTGGCTTACTTAACAGTGAGGATGAGTTCGTAAGACGCGCCTATTCGATGGTGAACGCGCCAGAGCACGAACAAGGTCATCAACATCTGGAATTTTTGATTATTAAGGATCAGAACGGTCAGCTTTCACCTCAACTTCATGAGTTGAAGATGGGCGATGACATCTTTGTCGGCAAAGACCCAAGTGGCTTTATGACCTTAGATGAGATCCCAGAGATCGCCGACGATCTATGGATGCTTTCAACCGGAACCGCGGTAGGCCCATTTATCTCAATACTTGAGAGCATGCAGATACAGCAAAATGAGTTGGCTTCAGACAAAGCCTCTTCATTCAAGAATCTGGTTCTAGTGCATGCTGTAAGAACAAAGCAAGACCTGACTTATCGAGATCGTATCACTCAACTCGTTAATCACTTTCAAGGGAGACTTAAATATGTGCCAATTATTTCTAGAGAATCAGTTACCGGAACTTTGCGCGGACGAATCCCAAATTTGTTACTTGGAGGCGACCTCGAGCAAGCCGCGTCTGTCGCTTTCAATCAAACCCGCAGTTTTTTCTACCTTTGCGGCAATCCGCAAATGGTTCGTGACACAAGCGAAGCGCTAACTAGCTTAGGTTTCGAAAAGCACTTACGCAGAAAACCCGGTCAATTCAGCAGTGAGAACTACTGGTAAATAACAACCGCCACTCGTTAGACAGAAGCACAACTTTCAAAGAACAGTTAGAGAAGAGGTTTTATATGAGTCATTTACGTATTCCGTCACACTGGAAAATTCAACGTTCCACACCCGAAAGTAAGATTCATTCAATATTGATGAACTTATAAGCAAGCAACCTCGTAATGTGATTTTTAATGTTCAATAAGTGAAGACAAAAGATCAAATAACCATAGCAATTACAATGACTAATGGTGATAGACAAGAGAAAAAAACTCTAGCACACTGAACAGAGTTGTAGGGCATGTTGACCTATCGAGCTGATTTTTGCAGCCGTTTGTGGGTTATTTATACAAGGCAGAGAATTCGACGTGTAGCTCTCCTACATGAGAATTCGATAACGCTGTAGAAAGGAACCACAAACACTGCCCGAAGGGTTCGGCTAAAATCATTTTACTCTTTGTTGAGAGGGTTTTGCTTAGAATGACTAGGCGGCAAACCTCTCGTCGCGATTAAAACGATTTTATCTCGAACAAAACTTAACCGCGAAAGGTCAACATGCCCTTGTTTTAATCCCGTTTCAGAGAATGAATTAGTGGGTTATTTATATTTTAGGTAAGAGAGGAAGCCATGCTCAACATTGCTTTTTTTAGCTCAAAATCATACGACGAAAAATCATTCGAACTGGCAAAAGGCGAACTCAACGCTGAGTTTCATTTTCACGATTTTCGACTCACCACAACAACAGCAAAAATGGCGCACGACAACGAAGTGGTTTGTGCGTTTGTAAACGATGACCTATCGCGAGACGTGTTAGAGATTCTTGCTCAAGGCGGCACCAAGTTAATCGCGATGCGCTGTGCGGGCTTTGACAAGGTCGACCTAGACGCAGCCAAAGAGTTTGGTCTGCAAGTGGTTCGCGTTCCGGCTTACTCACCAGAATCGGTAGCAGAACACACGGTTGGCATGATGATGTGTTTGAACCGTAAACTACACAAGGCATACCAACGCACTCGTGATGCGAACTTCTCTCTTGAGGGGTTAGTTGGCTTTAACTTCCACGGTAAAACGGTCGGTATGATTGGCTCGGGTAAGATTGGCCTAGCGACGATGCGAATTCTGAAGGGTTTAGGCATGAATATCCTATGCTATGACCCATATCCAAACCCGTTAGCTGTTGAGTTAGGCGCTAAATACGTTGAACTCGACGAACTTTACCAAGAGTCTGATGTGATTTCTCTACACTGCCCAATGAGTAAAGAGAACTACCACCTATTAGATGCGACTGCGTTTGAGAAGATGAAAGACGGCGTGATGATTGTCAACACCAGCCGTGGTGAACTACTGGATTCCACAGCTGCTATCGAAGCGCTTAAACAGAGTAAGATTGGCGCACTTGGTCTTGATGTTTACGACAACGAGAAAGAGCTGTTCTTCCAAGACAAATCTAACGATGTGATTGTCGATGACGTATTCCGTCGCCTATCTGCTTGTCACAATGTATTGTTCACAGGTCACCAAGCTTTCTTGACCAAAGATGCTCTGTTCAACATCGCCAATACAACGCTCACCAGTGTTGATGCCTTCTTTGCTGGCAACACCAGCGGTAACGAACTCGTTTAATCGCTAATTGAGTTAATAGCAGACTGAGTTAAAAACAAACTAGGTCTACAGATACAAAGCCACGCTATTCTGAAGTGAACAGCGTGGCTTCGTCGTTTATTCAGTATTCTAAAACCGTTCCTAGACGCAGAAATGACAATCTTCAGTGTCTAAACCATAAACGCCTTTTCTAATAGCAAGGTGCTCTTCACCGGCTTTGACGCCCATCTCGTAACCTGTATTAAGAGTACTTTGATCCATAGTTAAACGCTTAACCGCGAAGGCTTCAGGTGGCGCTATCACTTTAATAGTCGCATCTTTGGGTGGGTTACGAATGAACTCCAGAGACTGGTTGTAGTTTTCAGCACGTACCGCCATCGACTCAGCAATATTCGGGAATTTCTTTAATAGTTTCTTCAGCATCCATTGGTGCTTTTGAGGCTTCATTCGGTAGCTCAATGGGTTAGAGCGCGTATAACCCCCACTTTCGTTACAACGCAGAGAGTGAGTGAGTTAATACAAGGGCTTGCCGTGTTGTTAGTTAACAACAATGC